>DAIEFO010000100.1 GCA_027325475.1 Desulfobacteraceae bacterium
CCCTTGAATGCTGAGCGCCAGGGTTCCGGGCATACGCCCCAGCGTGGCCATCAGAAAAAACAGCTTCGTCGAAATATCGCTGACCCCCAAAAACAGGCACAAATAGTCTTTGGGAAAACCGGGAAACAAAAAACAGATGAACAGGATGACCGCGCCCTGTTTATGCACCAGTTTGTCCATCTGGGCGATCTGGCTTCGGGGAATCACCCTGCGGATGAACTGCTTGCCTAGCAGCCTGCCGATGGCGAAGTTGATCATGGAGCCGATCGCCAGTCCGATACTGGAATACAAAAACCCCCTGAAAGCGCCGAAGATATACCCGCCGACAAACCCGGTGGCCTCTCCTGGAATCGGCGCGATAACGACCTGAAGTATCTGGATCGTGGTAAAAATCAGAGGCGCCGCCACGCCCCACGACACGATATATTTTTGAATGGCGTCCCGGCTGGAGAATATCCGCCAGAATTCCAGTGTCAGAGTCCACAGGGGATGACGGTAAAAATACCCTGCGGCGACGATTGCCAGAAGCGCAACCGACGCCATCACTTTCATTTTTGCAAAACCGTTTGTCACGAAGCGGCCTTTTCAAGAGCGACAACACCCGGCAGTTGCTTACCTTCCAGAAGCTCCAGAAATGCACCGCCGCCGGTTGACATATACGTGATTTGATCCGCCCTGCCTGAAGCATGAATGGCGGCGTCCGTGTCCCCGCCGCCGACAATGCTTATCGCACCAGATTCAATGACGTGCGCCACCATGTTCAGTGTTCCGGCGCTGAAAGCGGGTTGTTCGAAAACGCCCATGGGGCCGTTCCATACGATGGTTTTCGCTCCCTGAAGCGCTTCAGCGTAAAGTAAAGACGTCGCAGGCCCGATATCCAGAATCATCTGATTCTCCGGAATTTCCTGAACCGGAAAGACACCGGATGAAACGGGGGCGTCCGGCTGCATTCCCGTCACGGCGTCCACCGGCAAATAGAGTTTAACCCCCTTTTCGGAGGCTTTTTTCATGATCGCACCGGCGGTCGCGATCAGATCGTTTTCCACCAGGGATTTCCCGGTTGAAACTTCCATGAAGCGCAGAAAGGTGTTGGCCATTGCGCCACCGATGATGATCTTGTCAACATGAAGCAGCAAATTTTCAAGGGCAGCCAGTTTGCTGGAAACCTTGGCGCCGCCGACAATCGCCACCAGCGGCCTTTCGGGCGTCGTCATGGCCTTGTTAAAATAATCGATTTCATTTTTCAGCAAAAAGCCCGCCACGGAAACCGGCGCGCATCGGGTAATCGCCTCTACGGAAGCGTTGGCTCTGTGAGACACGGCAAACGCATCATTGACATACACATCGCAAAGTGCGGCCAGAGACGCGGCAAACTGGCCGTCATTCTTTTCTTCTTCCGGATGAAACCGCAGATTTTCAAGCACCATGATATCGCCGGGGCCCATGGCGGCGACCGCGGCCTCGACAGAGGGGCCGATACAGTCTGCAGCCATGCCAACCGGCCTTCCCATAAGCATGCTCAGACGTTCCGCCGCAGGTTTCAGACTGAATTCCGGAGCCACCTTCCCTTTGGGTCTTCCCAGATGAGAAGCGACGATGATCCTGGCGTTTTGTTCCACAGCATAGCGAAGCGTCGGCAGCACCCCCTGTATCCGGGAATCATCGGTAATCCGCCGCTCCTTATCGAGCGGCACGTTGAAATCAACCCGGATTAAAACGCGTTTTCCGGAAACAGCGATATCTTTAATGGTTTTCATGACGGTTCTCCTTTTTTTCTGGATAGTTGTCTCTGGAGATTTTTTTTCTTAGACCAGCGCGCCAGAAACCCCATCATACCGGCTTCATAGGCTCTGTCCACATTCCGCTCCTGAAATTTCAGGCCGCCCGCCTCTGACATGGCCGTTCTCAGGCATTCGGTTTTATGATAGCAAGGGATACAGGATTCCGGTGTGGTTCGGAATCCGTCTTCTGTTTCGGGAAACACCTTTTCAAGTTTTCCGAAACAAAACGGGAGATTGTCTGATGATTTCATCGCAGATTCCTGAAGATACCCGTGGCGTTACAAGGCGTTGCGGTTATCCGTTGTCAGATATTGCGCGACGCCGCTTCCCTGTACATTCTGGCGATATGCCCCTCATCGGCGAAGCTGAAATAGCGGTTATCACCGATCACGATATGCTCATGAACCGTGATATCCATGATGCTGCAACAGAATATCAGTTTCTGCGTCAGGGCGATATCATCCGGAGACGGCGCCGGATCGCCGGATGGATGGTTGTGCGCGAAAATCAGCGCGGCGGCGTGATGGTTCAGCGCAGATTGAATCACCTCACGGGGATATACCGCTGTGGTGGACAGCGTGCCTTCAAACAGGGTTTCAACCCCCAGCACCTGATTTTTGGCGTCCAGGTGAATGACTTTAAAGCATTCCCGGCTTTTATCCCGCATGTTGTAGTAAAGATATTCGAAAAGCGCCTTGGAATGAGAAATGATGTCTTTATTTTCGAGACGTTTTTCTAAATAACGATCTGCCACAGCCTGAATCAGCTTGATGCCGAAAACGTTCTGAGGCCCGATCCCCTTTATCTCCTGAAGCTGCACCGGCAAGGCTTCCAGAACACCTTGAAGTGTTTTAAACCGCACCAGAGCGGCTTTGGCGATATCTTTACAGTCTCTGCGGGGCATCGCCAGCGTCAACAGCAGTTCGATAACCTCGTAATCGTGAAACCCTGAAAGACCCGACTCCAGAAATTTCTCCCGCAACCGCCGCCGGTGGCCTTCCCCCTTATGATGCGGCCGTAAAGTTTCCACCGGATTCTGAACGACAATATCCTGATTTTCAGGAACGAATTCACCGACAGACGTTGCGGATGGCATTGCAGCATCTCCAGAGAAAGCTTTCGTTACCAGATCGCATCAGGAGGTTCTCATTCATTCGTCGTCTCCCTCGTCGAGTTCCTGCTTTAGATCTCTTGTCATCAATTCATATACGGCCTTCTCCGGCGCAAGCCCCTGATAAAGTATCCGATATACCGCACTGACGATGGGCATCTCAACCGAAAGGTTACCGGCGAGATGATACACGGATTCCGCTGTTTTAACGCCTTCCGCCACCATTCGCATTTCAGAGAGAATTTCAGGCAGCTTTTTCCCTTCGCCGATTTTTTTACCCACCGTGTGGTTGCGGCTGAGGTCTCCTGTACAGGTCAGCAGCAAATCACCAACCCCCGCAAGCCCTGCAAATGTATGCGGATTTGCCCCCAGTTTCATACCCAGCCTTCGGATTTCGGCAAGCCCCCGCGTAATCAGCGCCGCACGCGTGTTGAGGCCCAACTTCAGGCCATCGATCATACCGGCGGCGATGGCAATGACGTTTTTGACCGCCCCGCCCAGTTCGACCCCGATGACATCCATATGGGTATATACCCTGAAAAACGGGGTCGCGAACACATGCTGTATCAGTATCGCCGTTGACAGATCGGAAGAGGCCACCGTCACCACCGTAGGGGATCGCTGCGCCACTTCCCGGGCGAAACTGGGGCCGGACAGTACGGCGATATGTGCTTCGGGAATCTGCGTCAGCGTCTGCGCCAGAACCCGGCTCATCGTCATCAGCGTCTGATTCTCGATGCCCTTGGAAGCGGAAACCACGATAGCGGTATCCGGCATGTGAGGCGCCATCAAACGGGCGACTTCCCGTGTGACATGGGAAGGCGTCACCATCAAAACGATATCTTTTCCGGAAACGGCCTGCCGAATATCCCCCGTTAGCATCAACTGCTCCGAAAGCGCAACCCCCGGAAGAAACACCCGGTTTTCCCGCTGTTCCTGAATCTGCCGCCGGATTTCTTCTTCGTAAACCCAGAAATCAATGGGATAGCCCTTGCTTCCGAGAAGATTCGCCAGCGCCGTGCCCCAGCTTCCGGCGCCGATCACCCCTATTTTGATATCATTCAACCGGTTCATCAGAACCGTCTGATTCATCTGATTCATCTGTTTCCGCTCCATCCACGGCTTCCTCTTTTTCGGCCAGCCGGGCTGCTCCGGCAACTTTTTCCGATGACTCCATACCGATCAGTTTGACCCCCATCGTGTTCCGGCTTATTTCGGAAACGCCTTTTATCGGGATCCGGATCAGTTTTCCATGATCGGTCATGAGCATCAAATCGTCATCTTCCTCGACTAAAAGAATGGCGATGACATTTCCGTTTCGTTCCGTCGTCTTGATGGTGATAACGCCGCGTCCGCCGCGTTTCTGCACCGGATATTCGTCAATGGATGTCCGTTTGCCAAACCCGTTTTCCGTCACCGTAAACAGCGACTGACCATGGCTGAGCACTTCCATGGCCACAATCCGGTCATCCGCATCGATACGCATCCCCCGAACGCCGCCAGCGACACGCCCCATCGAACGAACGTCCGACTCATGGAACCGGATGGACTTTCCGGATGCAGACCCCAGAAACACGTTCATCGTGCCATCCGTGATTTTGGCGGAAATCAATTCATCTCCCTCATCCAAAGAAATGGCGATGATACCGGCCGCACGCGGTCTGCTGAAGTCCATCAGATCGGTTTTTTTAATCACACCCGACCGGGTGGCCATCATGATGTGGTATCCGGGTTCAAAACTGGATACCGCCAGGACCGCCGTCAGTCGTTCTTCATTCTGGAAATTCAGAAGGTTGATAATCGCCTTTCCGCGACTGGTGCGGGACGCCTGCGGTATTTCATAGACTTTACACCAGTAGAGCCGCCCCTGGTTCGTGAAGAACAGAAAGGTGTGATGCGTGGAAGCCACAAAAAGATGCTCGACGAAATCTTCTTCTTTGGTTTCCATCGCGGTCTTACCTCTACCGCCGCGCCGCTGACTGTTGTAAAGCGTGATGGGATTTCGCTTGATATAGCCGCTGTGTGAAATGGTGACGACCATATCCTCTTCGACAATCATGTCTTCAAGCGTGATTTCACGGGTCTCTTCCACAATCTGGGTGCGCCGCGGATCACCGAACTGCTGCTGAATTTCCGTCAGTTCTTCCTTGACCAGATTCAAGACAATTTTATCGCTGCCAAGTATTTCCTTGAACCACTGAATGTCTTTCAGCGTTTTCTGATATTCGTCAAGAATTTTATCCCGTTCCAGACCGGTCAGTCTCTGGAGTCGCATATCGAGAATGGCCTGAGCCTGAATCGTGGAAAGCCCGAACGTATCTATCAACCGCGATCTGGCTTCCGCCGGAGACGGAGACTGGCGGATCATGGCGACCACAGCATCCAGATTATCCAAAGCGATTTTAAGCCCTTCCAGAATATGGGCGCGTTCTTCCGCTTTTTTGAGATCGAACCGGGTTCTCCGGACAATAATCTGTTTGCGGTGACGAATGAAATGCACCAGAATTTCCTTCAGTGACAGCAGTTCCGGACGATTGTTGACAACCGCCAGGAAAATGATGCCGAAACTGCTTTCCATCCGTGTGTGCTTGAACAACTGATTGATGATGACTTCTGCGGCCTGGTCTTTTTTAAGACCCATCGCAATCCGCATGCCTTCTCTGTCCGATTCATCCCGGACAAAGCGGATCCCCTCGATCTGTTTATCCCGGATCAGCTCTGCAATGGATTCAATGAGTTTAGCCTTATTAACCTGATAGGGAAGCTCTGTAACGATAATTGTTTCGCTGTTGTTCTTCTTGTCCTTTTCAACCAAAGCCCTCGCCCGCATCCGGATAACCCCTTTCCCCGTCTGATAGGCGTCATAAATCCCTTTTTTCCCGTAAATAAACCCGGCAGTCGGAAAATCGGGCCCCGGCATGATGTGGATAAGCTCTTCGAATGTCAACGCAGGATTATCGATGATGGCCTTAATGGCATCAATCGTTTCAGAAAGATTATGAGGCGGGATGTTGGTGGCCATGCCCACAGCAATACCCGATGACCCGTTGACGATCAGATTGGGAATTCTTGCCGGCAACACCGCTGGCTCCAGCAACGATTCGTCATAGTTAGGAATAAAATCGACGGTATCTTTTTCAAGATCCTCCAGCATGTAGTGCGCCAGTCGCTTCATCCGGATTTCGGTATATCGCATGGCAGCCGCTGAATCCCCGTCGATGGAACCGAAATTGCCCTGACCATCCACCAGGGGATACCTCAGCGAAAAATTCTGAGCCATACGGACAATGGTGTCATAGACCGCAGTATCTCCGTGCGGATGATATTTACCGATGACATCACCGACGATTCTTGCGGATTTTTTATACGGTTTATTCCAGTCGTTGCCCAGCTCATGCATGGCATACAGCACCCGGCGATGCACCGGTTTGAGACCGTCACGGACATCCGGCAGGGCTCTGCCGATAATAACGCTCATAGCATAGTCGAGATAGGATTTTTTCATCTCGCCGTCTATGCAGACTTCAGGAAATTTTTCAAACTCGGTCATCGATAACTACCTGTAACAACATGTGTAAGACAATGAATAAGAAAAAATCGATAACGCATCCAGAATCTTTATCTTGAAGGCGGTATATGCTACGGATCTACCAGTTTCTGATAGCTGGCATGGTAGATATCCGTCAGCGTCAAAAACGCTGTAGTCACCAGAGGACCGTAAATAAACCCCAGTATTCCAAACACTTTTACTCCTCCCATAATGGAGAGAAACACCATCATGATGTGCATGTTGACGCGGTTTCCTACCAGCCTGGGTTTAAATGCGTATTCCATGACAACGGAAAGCGCCAGATAAAACAGAACAAAAAAAATGGCGGCCCCGGCTCTACCCGTCAGGTACAGATATCCGGCTGCCGGAATAAACACCACGCCGGTACCGATCACAGGAACAATCGCCACCAGCGCCATAATGAACCCCCATAGAAAAGGGGATTTCAGATCGAACAAGGAAAACAAAATACCGCCGGCCAGCCCTTGAATAAGCCCGCTGAGACCGTTACCGATCAAAATGGCTCCGGCCATATCCTGAAATTTCTGAAGCAGGTTGAGTTCCTGTTCGGACGGCAAGGGTGACAGTTGTATGAGGTACGTAATCAGCTTCTGACCATCTACGAAAAAGAAAAAAATAAACATCAGCATAAAAAAGAAATAAAACAGAAACATCAGCACATTTGACGCAATGACACTTGCCTGCTCATACAAAAACAGCCCGGTGGACTTGCCTATTTCAGACACCACCTTATTGACCTCATCGCCGCTGATAGTGTAGTTGAAACGCGCCAGATGCTGATTGATCCTTTCAATCAAGTGATTGTTGCCAAGCAGCGTCTTCAGTTGATCCCCGATGACCGCATCCTTGCCCATCTGATAAAGACCATAGGCTTCCTGCGACAAAGCGCCGACAAAATATACCATTGGAATAAACAGAATCAGAAAAATGAGAAAACAGGTTATCAGCGAGGAAAATGTCGGACGGACATATTTGCAGAAAAACCGGAAGACAGGATTAAAAACGCTGGTAACGACCGCCGCCAGTATGATCACAGATATGAAAGGCCACAGGATGCGTCCCATCATCAAAGCGGAAACTGAAAAGACCGCCAGAAAAGGCCATAATTGCAAATTTTTGCTGATGGAATCGTTCATGAAAGGATTGCGGTGCCATTCTTATAATTGACGGCTTCGTAAAAAGTCCGCCAGGGTGATTCCAGAAAATGATTATTTGCTGATAAGACCTGCTGCGCACAGCACCAACACTATTTCATAGATAACAACCGGCGTGTAATTATGAAAAAAACCGTACAGGATACCACCACCAATAATCGCCGGCACACCGCAAACGATCAAAATTCCTAACCTTCTGCTGATAGTCATCATCTGCCT
>DAIEFO010000101.1 GCA_027325475.1 Desulfobacteraceae bacterium
GGTACATGACACCCTTGGGAAGTCCGGTGGTACCGCTCGTATAATTGATGGTGATATTCTGGTATTCATCATCCACATCCGGTGTGATGGGATCCGGAGAACCTGTAGCCAGAAATTCTTCATATCCCATGCCGGGAAGGGGTTTGTCCGAACTGATATCACAGATATTCACGAACGTTTTGACCTGTTTCAGTTCGGAAATCACCGGCGCGACAAGTCCTGCGAATTCGTTGTCCACAAAAACAGCCTTGGCATCTGAATGGTTGATGATGTAACAGACTTCCTGAGACACCAGACGGATATTGACGCTGACAAGTACCGCACCGATCATGGGAACGGCAAAATGCGCTTCCAGCATGGGAGGAGTATTAGGGCAAACAAAGGCCACCTTGTCGCCTTTCTGAATACCCACCTTTTTCAGTGCGCTGGCCAGGCGGTTGACCCTTGCATAAAATTCCTTGTAGGAATAGCGGTTGTCATTATACACCACGGCCGTCTTGTCCGGATACACCAGTGCAGACCGGCTGATAAAATGCACCGGCGTCAGTACGTCAAAAAACACGCTTTTGTTTTCCATGAGGCAAATATCTCCTAAATTCCATTCATATGCTGTTCTAAATAGCCCTTTACTGTTTCTTCATCTACAAGTTCCCGCATTTTGGACAAACAGGACGCATCCGCGCAGGCTGTCCGCCAGATTTGGGGAATCACATCCATTATCAGGCGTTTTTGATCTTCTTTCCCGAGTCTTAAAATAGCTGTTTCAATCTCTTCAAAGGTCATAACCCCTCCTTACATGGTGTGTATGGAACAGATGTTGTACAGGCCGATAAAAATGAAACCTCCTTGCGCATTTTGAACGAGCGCTCAGTCGATGATAATTTCTGGTTATTTATCCATATTTCCCCAAAATTGTCAAATTGTTTTTGATGCCTGCCGCTTTGTGATTATGCCTGCATCAGATGAACATTTTTTCGGATGCCGCCGCTTAACACCGACTCCATAAACGCATCCGCCAGAATTCGTCCGGCGTTGACCGTCTGCTCCCAGTATTTGAAACGCTCTGCATCGGCGCCTTCAAATTTGTAGAAATCATCCCGGTCGGGAATTTTTTGGTAAGGAAGCTTTTCGACAAAGCGTTTTGAAGGTGCAACCATCAAAACGCTGTCCATATGGCTTTGTGATGGGGTACGCCATTTCAGGGCCTTGTCTAACCATCCGGGAACGAGCCTGTCCATATAATGGGGAAACAGCGTCAAACCGGCGCTGTTATCCGAAAACGGGATATCCAGATGATAGTCGATGACGCCGCCGTCGCGATACACGCCGGCAGGCGCGCCCGAGATATTCCGGACCCCCGACATGACCAGAGGGATGGAACCGGACGCCAGCAGCCCGGCGGTTAAATTCTCCGGAGCCAGCGGAATGTGATGGATATTGAACCCCCTCAGATCATAAAATGGGGGTATGTCCCTTGGATCATGGAAAAGCGCCCGTTCAAAAAAGAATTTGAGACACGAGCGGCTTGCAAGATTACCCAGTGCCACGGCCAGCAGGGAAAGCGTCAGAAGCGCTCTGTTGTCGCTGGCAAGAAGCCCTCTGCTGCGGACAGCCATAAAATTCAGCCGCAGAAAAGGATGCTCAAGGATTTCCCGGACACTGCGGCGGGTCAATACCGCCTGCTGTATCCGGATACTTTCCCGCGTCACCGCCTCTGGAGACGGCTTTCCAACATATGTCTGGTGGATATATGCGGTTTCAAAATCCGCCAGAGATTTCAGGGGATCCGCCGTACACTGACAGGCGAAACGCCATGCACCGATAGAGGAACCGATCAGAAATAACGGCTTTTGCCGGTTTTTAAACCACTCTGAGAATAAAACCCTGTCCAGATGCCGCAGCACCAGCCACTTGGGGCCTCCCGCGGCCCCGGCCACGGTCGTGATCTGTTCCGGCGTCAGCCCTCCGTCACGAATAATTTCATAGGCTTTTCTCCCGGCACGAAAAACGATATCTTCCATCAGGACGCCTTCAGATTGATTTCCGCAGACAATTCAGGGGCAATTCGGCCTTCCAGAAATCCCGGTTTCAAAAAAGCAGGCTCCGGATAACGGTAAAACCCCTGACCGGTTTTCATCCCCAGCCGGCCGGCATCCACATAACGTTTCATGAACGCCGCATTGGTCAGCGCCTGGGGATCCTGACGTTTCTTGGCCCAGTAATCCGTCACTTTCCACACAGTATCCAGGCCGATGCTGTCCATAATGCCAAACGGACCGCTGGGAGTGCGCATGATACCTATCCACGCCCGGTCGATGTCTTCCACGGAAGCCACCGCATTGGAGGCCAGCGCCTGCGCAGCCCTGAGAAGCTCCGTCAGCATGGCATTGAAAACATAACCGATATTTTCCTTTTGCAGCAGGATGGCTATCTGCCCGATCCGTTCCGCAAACGCCTGAATAATTGCGACCGTTTCAGGCGATGTGCCCGGATGAGGCATAATATCCACCACCTGGGTCACCTGGATATCATGGAAGTGAAACGCCGCGAATCTGTCCGGCCTGCCAGTAGCCTGCGCAAACATGGACGGCATCAGCGTGGAGGTGTTGGTGGTGAAAATGGTGTGGGAAGGACAGAGTTTATCGAACTGGGCAAAAACACGGGCTTTCAATTCCGGATCTTCCGGCACGGATTCACTCACAAAATCCGCATTTCTGGCGGCATCCACAGGATCAGTGGTGCAGCGGATGCGTTCTAAAGCGGCCTGCGCGGCTTCAGAAGTCAGTCTTCCATGTTTTTTAAATGAATCCGACAGAAGAACGATACGTTTCATCGCATTGTCCAGATATCTGGATTCAACATCGTACAGCGTCACATCATAACCGCTGATGGCGCACTGGAACCCGATCTGCTGCCCCATCGTGCCGGCCCCGATAATCAGTACATGAGAAATTTCATCTATATTCAATCTGTAATCTCCTCTATTTGCAAGTGAATTTACTACAGTAAAAAATCAAGAAAGAACCGTGCCGCCTTGTGTCAGCATCTGAGAGACGGTATTTTTGAGACTTTCACGCCATGGTTTTGGATGAATGCCGAATTCGGTCTGGATTTTCGCACAATCGAGCGCTGAATAGACAGGACGCTTGGCGGGTGTCGGATACTGTTCAGTCGTAATGGATTCCACATGGGATGTTTTCAGCGGAACCATTTTTCCGGCAATATCCAGAATCGCCTGCGCAAATTCATGCCAGGAGATAACGCCGTCTCCACAATAATGATAGACGCCCCAGGCAACTTCCTGCTTGTCCCGGATGTGCGCGGCAACCGTCAGAATGGCATCCGCCAGATCCGCCGCGCAGGTAGGGCATCCCCACTGATCCGCCACAACCCGCACACGGTCTCTTTCCATCCCCAGCCTCAGAATGGTGCGTACAAAATTGGCGCCTTGCAGCGCATACAGCCATGACGTTCTCAGGATCACATTACGGGGCAGGATTTTCTCCACCACAGATTCACCGAGCGCTTTGCTCCGGCCATAAACACTGAGTGGCGCGACCGGATCGCTTTCACGATAAGGTTCCTTCCGGTTTCCGTCAAATACGAAATCGGTTGAGATGTGAATCAGGGGAATTCGCTCCTCGCAGCAGATATGCGACAGCACCGCCGGCCCCAGGCTGTTGACATTCAGGGCGTCCATCTCGCGGGATTCCGCCATATCCACCTGGGTAAAAGCCGCACAATTGATCACAAGAGACGCCCGTGACGCTTCAACAGCCGTTCGGATATGGTCGGGGCAGGTGATATCCACCTCCGGCAAATCAACAGGAAAAGGCGAAAATCCTCTGCCCGGACTCTGACGCATCAACTCTCCGCCAAGCTGGCCTTTGGCTCCAGTAATCAGCAGGTTCATAACATTACCTCCCGATGCGCTGTAAATTCGGAAAGACGGGGCAGACGGGCGTCCTTATCGGAGACAATGGGATTTTCGACAGGCCATTGAATGCCGATGGCCGGGTCTGACCACAGAATTCCGCCCTCATCATCCCTGGCGTAAAAATCCGAACATTTATACATGAAAAGCGCTGTTTCGCTGAGGACGCAGAAACCGTGGGCAAACCCTTCGGGAATAAAAAGCTGCCGCCGGGTCTGGCTCGACAGATGCACCCCGACCCACTGGCCCATCGCGGGGGAATCCGGACGGACATCCACCGCCACATCGAATATTTCCCCGGAAATCACCTGTACCAGCTTGGCCTGCGGCCGGGTCATCTGAAAATGAAGCCCGCGCAATGTGCCTTTCACGGAAAACGACAGATTGTCCTGAACGAATTCATGCGAAATACCGGCCTCGCGGTAACGCTTCCGGTGATAGGTTTCCATGAAAAAGCCGCGGTTGTCTGTAAAGACATCGGGTTCAACAATAACAACCCCTTCCAGCGATGTCGGGATAATATTCATACGCATTCCTTTTACTGATGATCCATGATATTTTCGGCGTTACCTTTATCACAACCATCCCCTGTCAAACAACCGGAAAACCTCTTTTGAGAAAGTTCGCCGGCATGGTAGGAACTGCGGATAAACGGGCCGCTGGCGACTTTCAAAAACCCCATGTTCAGCGCTTCAGCCTTCCAGTCATCAAATTCTTCCGGCGGAACGTAGCGTTCAACCGGCAACTGCTCTGAAGACGGCTGCAAGTACTGACCCAGTGTCAGTATCCGGCAGCCTGCATTCCGTAAATCCGTCAATGTCCGGCGGATTTCCTCTGAAGTTTCCCCCAGTCCCAGCATCAGACCGGATTTGGTCTGGATATGAGGGGCCATATCACCGGCCTGCCGGATCATATCTATAGAGCGTGGATATGCAGCCTCCGGCCGCACAGCAGGGTACAACCGCGGAACAGTTTCCACATTGTGATTGAGTACATCAGGCTTTGCATTCAGAACCAGTCGCAGCGCCTCCGGATTTCCCTGAAAATCCGGGATCAGGACTTCGATGCCGGCCTCCGGCAGCCGTTCCCGCACCGCCAGAACGGTTGCTGCAAAATGACCAGCCCCACCGTCAGGCAGATCGTCCCGGGTGACCGACGTAATCACCACATAGGATAAACCCAGATACTGCGCTGCGTTGGCCACCCGGGACGGCTCCAGAGCATCCAGCGGATGCACCATGCCGTGCGTCACCGCGCAGAACCGGCAATTCCGGGTGCAGGACGGCCCCATGATCAGAAACGTAGCCGTTCTGGCCGCATAGCATTCCCACTGATTGGGACATCTGGCTTCCTGACATACCGTATGCAGATGACAATTTTTCAGAATTTCCCGGACAGATTCATAGGCAGGCCCTGAAGGCAGGCGCTTTTTCAGCCATGGAGGTTTTTGCGTGTGGACAGACATCGGCATCTCTCCGTTAAGGCGCTATGCCCAGAATAATCAAAGGAACCGCAGGCACGCCGCGCCCCTGTCTGATGACATTGTAAAGTTCACCATGAAACATGGGGCTAATCTATCGGAAAACGGCATGGCAATCAAGACGCGATTGTCATCATCTGAGAAGAAAGTATATATGGGTTAACGAGCCATATATTGAGCACGATTTTATCTTGACAAAGCTGATCATCGCAAATATATATTCAAAAAAATGAATATAGAGGTGTGATATGGAACAATTTGTCAAAGTCATGAAAGCCCTCGCGGACCCCAGCCGACTGAAGATCATCAAGATGCTTCAGCACAAGCCCATGTGCGTCTGTGAAGTACAGAAAGCGCTGGATATTCCCCAGCCCTCGGCATCCCGGCAACTGAAGATTCTGGAAGAGGCTGGATTGGTCACCAGCCAGAAAAATGGCTTATGGGTTAACTACATGCTTGCGGACGGCATGGACAGCCCTTACGCCGCCATACTGATCGGGGGGATGAAACACTGGTTTCAGGATGATCCCGATGTTGTCAATCTTGTTCGAACCTTGCCGGAAATCCGCCGGGAAGATATCTGCAAGGAATAAAAAGGAGGAAGGGCGCTATGTCGGCTGTAAAACGGCTTTCGTTTCTGGATCGGTTTCTCACGTTGTGGATATTCCTGGCGATGTTTATCGGCGTATTCTGGGGATATCTGTTTCCGGGCGTCCGGGATGTCATCAATCTGTTTCAGGTCGGAACCACCAACATCCCCATTGCCATCGGTCTGATCCTGATGATGTATCCGCCGCTGGCCAAGGTCAAATACGAAGAACTGAAGGAAGTTTTCACCAACGGACGGGTGCTGCTTCTGTCCCTGGTGCAGAACTGGGTCATCGGCCCGGTTTTGATGTTTCTTCTGGCCGTTACCTTTTTATCCGGCCACCAGGAATACATGGTGGGCTTGATCATGATCGGGCTTGCCCGCTGCATCGCGATGGTGATCGTCTGGAACGATCTGGCATCCGGCGATACGGAATACTGTGCGGGGCTGGTGGCGTTCAATTCGATTTTTCAGGTGCTGTTTTTTTCGCTGTACGCATGGGTGTTCATCACGGTGCTGCCCGGATGGGTGGGGCTTAAAGGCATGGTCGTCCATATCTCTATCGGCCAGATCGCCGAAAGCGTTTTTATCTATCTGGGCATTCCCTTCATCGCCGGCATGGTCACCCGCTGGATCGGGTTAAAGACAAAGGGCAAAAAATGGTATGAAGAACGCTTTATCCCTAAAATCAGCCCGGTGACACTGATAGCGCTTCTTTTCACCATTTTGGTGATGTTCTCTCTCAAGGGCGAATACATCGTTCAACTTCCCCTGGATGTCCTTCGGATCGCTGTTCCCCTGTGCATTTATTTTTTCGCCATGTTTTTCGTATCTTTTTTCCTGTCCATGAAATTCAAAGCGACTTACGAGCAGGCCGCCACCCTGAGCTTTACGGCGGCATCCAACAATTTCGAGCTGGCCATTGCGGTGGCGGTCGCGGTGTTCGGCATCAACTCCGGACAGGCGTTCGCCGCGGTGATCGGGCCGCTGGTGGAAGTTCCGGTATTGATTTTATTGGTGAATGTGGCGCTGTGGTTCAGGAAACGATATTTCCCCTATTCCAAAGTCACCCCGACGGGCGTTTGTCATCTGACCTGCAAGCCGTAAGGTGATTTCCAGCATAGAATAATACCATTCGGAGAAGAACATCCCCTGGCCTCCCTCAAGGGGGGAATATAAACCCTACATTTCAGCACAGGGTGTTCTTTGTTGGAAATCACCTTATGCTTATTGACAATGTTGCGCACCGCGCTACAATGTTTTCATGATAAAGTCATTTGCACATAAAGGCTTGAAAGCTTTCTACGAAACCGGGAGTGTAAAAGGCATCCAGCCAAATCATGCCAAAAAGTTGCGTATGCAGCTTGCGGCACTGGATACGGCCTGTGTCATTGAAGACCTGAATATTCCAGGTTATCGCTTGCATACACTACAAGGTGATCGTGTTGGTATCTGGTCTATTACAGTCAATGGCAATTGGCGTTTAACTTTCGAGTTTCTTGAAGGCAATGTACATATTCTGAATTATGAGGACTACCACTAATGGCTATGTATAACCCACCGCATCCAGGCGAATTTGTTTATGCTACATATATGGAGCCGTTTGGCCTTAGTTGCCGTTTTTTAGCGTCTAAGCTTGGTGTATCTCCTTCCACGCTGAACCGTATTTTAAAAATGCAAAGCGGAGTCAGTCCTGAGATGGCATTGAGGCTTTCTATTGTACTGGGCCGCAGTCCTGAAAGCTGGCT
>DAIEFO010000102.1 GCA_027325475.1 Desulfobacteraceae bacterium
TCCATGGATTCATGGGTCCGGACGATGGTCTGTCTGGATTCGGTCATGAGCTGAGTGGCTTGCTGCGCATTGTCCGCATTCTGTTTGGTCATCGAAGACAATTCTTCGATGGACGCAGACGTTTCCTCAATGGATGCAGCCTGCTTGGAAGCGCCTTCCGCCAGGTCCTGGCTGGCAGTGGAAATCTGACTGGAGCCTGAAGCTACCTGTTCAGCGCTTTCTGTCAGACCTGCAATCACCGTCTGAATGGGTTTGCTGATGGAACGGACCAGTACATAGGAAATCAGCCAGAAACATATAAATCCTGCACCCAGCATGATGGATATGGATATTATCATGGACTGCTGCTGCCCGGCGATGGAATGATCCACCAATTTCAGAAATGTATCCGCAGCATCAAGAATCTGTTTCCCCGAGTCGTTCAGAAGCGCCAGCCGCTCTTTTTCATTCCTGAAAAGTTTCTGAGATTCTCCTATAAATTTAAGGAAGTTACTGAGAGAATCCTTGACGGTGGAAGCTATCTGGGTTGTTTTGGTATTGTTGGTCGCCGCAGCGATCTGTTCCAGCGACGCCACAAGGTCTTCCACCTCTCCGGATGCGAGCGTTCTGTACTGCTGGATGAACTTGTCATCGCCACTGACCAGGTATTGCAGTTGAAGATTCTGCAATTGTATAAAAGCCATGTTGCAGTCTCTGGCAATACCGAGCATTCCCGCGTCACTGGCGTCCAGACTGCCACCATCCATTTCGACCATGGACTGTTTTTTCTGGATGTCACTGATAACGCCTGTCAGAAGATTTTGGGATGTCTGGAGAGGCTTGATCATTTCCGTCTTGACATGATTCTGACGGGCGTGAATTTGATCGAGTTCAGCGAACAGCTTCCGGTATTTTTCAAATATCGTTCCGATGGCATTGACCTGAACGGCCCATGTTTTGTCTATTTTCTTCTGCTCGAGAGCATGTATCCGGTTATTGATATCCCCGGCCATTGCATTGAACTGTGTCTTGAGTTCAGGCAGGAAAAACTGCAGATAGGTCTTTTCTGTCACGCGGGCCGTCAGAACTTTTTCGACAATGGTGTTGACGTCCGTTTTAAGGCGATTGCCATTTTCGATTCGTGAGTAATAGAAAAATCCTGTTCCAACTGCTACCAGTACCAGAAATGAAGCAATGGCGACAAAACCGAACAATTTGGCGTTGAGACTTATGTTTGCTGCTTTCCTCATGCCGTAGCCTTCCTTTTGTATTTGGGCTGATCAAAGGATTGGCGTCAGTCCTTTAAGTGGATAATAGCTGTGAGCGGCTGGCACACGGTTCGAAATTCAGAATGCGGCCGTTCACAGCACGTTCTTCGGTAGATGAAATGGAGCAATCTTGAGGTGCATTGCATCGAGTGCTATTTAACCAGCTTCTGGATATCCTCCTTGGACATGCCATACACGCCGCAACCCAGCACCAGATCTTCTCCATCGACGTGGCATAATTTTACATAAGAAACCTTTTGAGATGGCTCTTTTTCTCCGGGTTTAGGCCACATGTAATCCACCCACCCCGCGCCTTTTGCTTTTGCCACCTTGTTCATTTCATTGAAAAAACGTTTGCCGTTCGGATCTTTGTAGTTGATGATGGACTTTCCATCCATTTTGTACATGATAGGATGCATGAGCATTACCCCCGCCATGTTGTGAATCCAGATATACGTACCGGCAAACACGAACGGACTGTCTTTTCCGCTGAATTTCGAAAAACCCGCTTTGCCTTCTTTCTGAAGGAGTGCGCAGCCTTGATCCACTTTGTCTATGATCATTTTGGGCGTGGGTTTTGTGGCTGCCGTAGCCTCGCAGGCCATTTCCGTCTCTTTTGCCAGTTCTTCAGGTGTCTTATCGGCCGCCAGAACAGGCATTGCTGAGAAAAACAGCATTGCGCCTAAAAGTAATCCTGTGACGACATGGTGATGTTTCATATTTCCTCCTGTGGCATAAAAGGTGTGTGGAATAGATATCCTCTATGAGGATAGAGACAATTTTTCAGAAAATGGATACATTAAACGAATAACGGTATCTTATGTATTCATAAAAGCATCACCTCCTTGGCTGGCTATGGTAATTGTAGAACTGGCTGTTTGTTATCCATGAAGGAACACTGTGTGGGCTATGCACAATCATCTGTGCAAAGAACGGCCATGCACCTGATTTCGATACAGGCATTTCTGGGCAGGGCGCTGACTNCGATAACAGCTCTGGCAGGGCGGTGATCTGAAAAAAACTGCTGGTAAATCGAATTAACGATGGAAAAATTGGCAATATCTGTCAGATATACGTCCACGGAAACCACATGATGGACGTCTGAACCGGATGCCAGAAGAATCTGTCGAAGATTCTCCAGCGCCTGGGATGTCTGGGCGGTTATGTCATTTCCAGCCAGATCACTGCTTTCCGGAATCAATCCGAGTTGGCCGCTGACAAATACAAAGGGTTTTGAAATGACGGCCTGGGAATATGGGCCGATGGCAGCCGGAGCACGATCTGTCTGAATCGATATGATGGGCATGGGTGCACCTCCTCATCGTTGATGTAATGGCGAAAACACGTCTTCCTTCTTACACTTTTTAGTGAATCAATCAAGAAAAATGATGACGAATTATTTTTTATTGGTCGATCTCATAAAAGTCAACCGTTGGATGACAAAAACGCAAGTTTCAGGATCAACGTACAAAAATTCTTTTGAAATATATCATTTTATGTCGTAACGTTTATTTCGTCACAGGGTCATCAAAATACACTGGATAGGAAGTAATGCGGTGTAATGCAGGCGTAAGACCATCAGAGAGGCCATCAAAGGAGGTTCATCATGACAATCGACAAGATCGTGCTGGCGTTTGCCGGAAGCGTTATTTTAATCAGTCTGCTGCTGTCGTGGGCTTATAGCCATTATTGGCTGTGGCTGACGGCCATTGTAGGCGCCAACCTGCTTCAGGCGTCTTTTACGGGATTTTGTCCTCTGGCAAAGGTGCTGAAGCTTTTAGGGATTAAAGAAGGCGCGGCGTTTAAATAACAGAGGGAAGAACGTGGTTCATGGCTGTTGATAACGGTGATGAACTGCGTTTCAACCCTTTTCGGCCCTTGCGGCATTGCGGTTCAAGCTTAGTTCAATCAGTCTGTCCAGCAGTTGAGGAAAGGATATCCCGGCGGTTTTGGCGGCGAGAGGCAACAGGCTGGTTTCTGTCATGCCAGGGATGGTATTGGTTTCAAGGACGTATATGTCTCTGCCTCTCAATATCATGTCTGTACGGCTGTATCCATTGCAGAAAAGCGCCCGGTGCGCCATCAGTGCGCGGACCTGCGCTTTTTGTGTCAGTGTGTCATCAATGCGGGCAGGACAAATTTCCCGGCTGGCGCCAGGAAGATACTTGGCGTGATAGTCAAAAAATTCGTACTGGCTGTCCGGAATAATTTCTATGACCGGCAGGGGTTCCAGTTCCTGGTTGCCGATAACGCCGACGGTCAATTCTGTACCCTGAACGAATGCCTCAATCAGCACCGTATCATCATGCTGAAAGGCGTTGCTGAAAGCAGATGCAATGGCTTCAGGCGTTTTTACGATCGACATTCCGATGCTGGATCCCCCTTTGACCGGTTTGACGACCAGTGGCAGCCCCATGCGTTCTATAATCGTCCGCGTATTCCATTGATCCTGACGGTGAAGCGTCATGTAGGCGGGAGTCGGAATTCCTGCTTTTTCATAAAGCTGTTTGGATGCCAGTTTATCCATGGCAACAGCACTTCCCAAAACGCCAGAGCCCTGATAGGGAATGCCCAGAAGATCCAGAAGCCCCTGAACCGTTCCATCTTCTCCGAATGGCCCGTGCAAAACGATAAGGGCGACATCCAGGGTGGGGGCGTCCGCGACAAGCCGGAGAAGATCCGTCTTGGGATCGTAGCGGCAAACAGTGTATTTCGCTTTGTCTAAAGCCTCAAAAACCTGATCTCCGCTTTTCAGGGATACATCACGTTCGGAAGAAATGCCGCCGGAAAGCAGAGCGACGGTGAGCTTTTTTGTCATCTGAAAACCTCATGACGTCAGTAGTTGGCGTTTGACGCTGTTGAATTCTTCCAGAGTAATTAAATTGTTTTCCAGCAGACGTACCAGTTCGGAAAGTTCGCGGATTCTGGCAGATGCCGGATCTTCGAGTTGAGGACGTGTATCGCAGGATGTATCCGGAAGAAACGCTGAGGGACTGCTGTCTTTGTTGATTTTGAAAGACGCAACACCTCCCAGAATACTGATTTCCACAGATCGGCCGTGAAAAAGCGGGGATTGCAGCATTTCCTGGAGTGTTTTGCCTTCCTCCTTCATCCTCGTATAGAATCGATATGCCGATGCAGCAATAGCAGCAGCACCTCCCAGAAATATCCAGATCATGTACTGAATAATTCCGCGGAAAAAAATAACCAGCAGGCCTAGTCCGGCAATCAGAAGAACATGAAGCAGCAATACCGAATAGGCCATGAGTACGCTTTTAAAAACACCATCACTCTGTTTGATTTTATGTGTCATGATCATCAGATGTACGCTTATACTTAGGGTTTGGAGTCCATGCGACGGGTGAGTATCGCAGCGTAATGCTGAGGCATTTCCATGGTAACCGGAGATTTTCGAAGGCAGTTGAGTTTCAGAATCAAGTAATTCAACCGACTTAACAGACGATATTTCCGGGACGTATCCTCCATATCTGTCAGCAGGTCCTGTGTTTGAAAAATTTCTTTTTTCAACTCGATTTCTGGAGGAATATAACCGGCATTTTTCAGGATTTTGTAGGAAAGCCTCAGATCTTCCGGAATATGCCGGTCATCTTCCAGCTCCAGTGGCAGTCCGGAACCCGGAAGATTGTCAAATTCACCACGACGTTGCGCCTGAAGGATACGCTCTTCTACAATTTTTTCAAAACCTGTTAGTATCATGGGTTCAAACTGGATACAATTTCATTATATGAGGGTGGGATTATACGCAGATACAGATGGGCTGTCAATGTAATCGTTTTTGAAAGAATCACGAAGAAATGTCTTGCGGAGGTTCGGTACCGTCTTCAATGCGGTTCCAGGGAAGATAAGACAGGGGTTTAAAGCTCTGCTGCCGGGCGAGAATGTCCAGATGTACCATGCATACGGCGGCCGTATCAAGGTGGGGCATGGCGCTGCGTTCCCGCAGATCCGCACAAGGCAGATAAAAACCACATTTGCGGCAGATATCCACACGTTCTCCCGGATAGTCCGGAACGTTCAGGAAAAACCGCAGTTCTGCATCCGTATTGTCACAGGCCGGACAGATATGACGGTTGATGCGCCAGTTATGGCCACACAGAGCGCAGTGCAGGAATTTTTTACCACCAGAGTCCTTCAGGAACTCTCCGGCATCTCCGGAAGGTTTGGCCAGATAACTGACCGATGGCAGGCTGCCACAGATCGGGCAGTTTCCTTTCGACCAGCGCGCATCTTCCATACCTGCCCATATGCGGGGGGCAAACGCTTCCAGCACTGTTGAAAGCACCGTGTTCATGACAAAGGCAAGGGTGCCAGCGGAAACACCGATGGACCGGGCTAAAGATTCATAGTGCGTGAAACTGCCGTTCAGATATTCCTCAGACAGATCTGACAGCGGCAGGTTGCCGCTGCGGTGAGCGGCTGTGACGGCTTCGATATCGCCGCCGATGGCGGGAAATGCTTCCCGTATGGCGGGCAGCATCCATTCACATGCCGCTTCAAGCGGTTTGCGCCAGGGTTCCAGTGACAGCGTCATCAGAATGGGAATGCCGGATAAAAGGCGCTCATGGGCGTTTTCCATATCTTCTGGCCGGATATCGGTATCTAACTGGTTGATACAACTGGCCTTCTGGAGAAACAGATGTACAAAAGGCCGGATGAGGGAAGCCATGACAGGCCTTACAGACAGGGCGTCTTCGGCCGTCATGCGAATGGCTTGATGAACTGAATTTTCTGTGACAGCAACAGGTTGCATAATATATCCATTGGGTGGCGGGCCGACCTCCCGGCCAGAGATGCTCTGGCCAGGAGGCCGGTCGTATCAGGTTCTTACCATCAGCCCCTTAATACCGATGAGGCGGATTTGCGAACCGGCCTGAAGAGCTGGGCAAAGAACATCTTCCGATCCATCCCGGAATCGTTCTGAGCCACGCTGAACTTATAGTATTTTTGCGGATCGTCCGTCAGCAGATAGACCACGCTGACACTGTCAGCATCCGCCAGCATGGCCTTGGGGAACGTCTTTTTGACTTCCGCAAGGCGGGCGTTGGCCATATCCAGTATTTCCTTCCGTTCACCAAAATTCATGGCGCCGGTGGGGCAGGTTTTTACACAGACCGGTACCAGACCATGGCTGACGCGATCAAAGCACATGTCACATTTGGAGATGCGGCCGGTTTTGGGATTCCGCCGGGGAATGTTATACGGACAGGCGGACAGAATCTCTTCAAAGTTTTTTCCGCTGATCTTGCTGGTTTTTTCAGTATAGACCACCGCACCGGTTTGAGGATCATGAATCATGGCGCCATCTACCAGAGAACCTCCGACGGAAATACAGGGCGGATCCTGACAGTGGCGGCATTGATCCGGGAAAAAGACCCAGCGGACGGCGTCCCCATCCAGATATTCACTGAACCGGAGCACCTTGTAGTTGTTGGGGTTGAGATCCGGCGGATTCTGATGAGAGCCCTGCTGTCTGGTCTGGTTTGCAGGCAGCTCGTGCCATTCCTTGCAGGCGATCTGACACCCCCTGCAGGCAATGCAGCGTGACGTATCGATAAAAAAAGATTTCGGCATGGCATTCACTCCTTATAATTGGCGGGCAGTACCCCGCATGTTTTTAGCTTCAGACGATCTCTGTAAGCTTTTCGGCCTTTTGCACATTGACCAGACAGGCTTTCAGCTCGTAGATCGTTGTGTTGGGGTCGGCCACCGATGGCGTCAGCCGATTGGTGGCATCGCCACACTTTTGAGTGGTCCAGCCATAACAAAACGGCATGCCGATCAGATGAACCGTCTTACCCTGAACCGTGAATGGCCGTATCCGTACAGTGACCATGGCAATGGCTTCAACTCTGCCACGGACGTTTTCCACAATGACGCCATCTCCGTTCTGAATACCTTTTTCCTTGGCCAGTTCCTGGCTCATTTCCACATAGAGCCCCGGCTCCGCCTCAAGCAGATTGGGGACATTACGGGTTTCTCCGCCGCCGCACCAGTGCTCGGTAAGGCTGTAGGTGGTCAGCACAATGGGATAGGCCGGATCGCCGGGTTTGGCCAATTTGTCCAACTCGCTCGATACAGACTTGTACATCGGGCTGCTGAGCTGAGCCGAAAACGGATGAGAGGTCACGGGCGTTTCCACAGGTTCATAATGCTCCGGGAATGGCCCGTCCACACGGCCCGGTCCAAAGAGGGCGCCAAACCCCATGGGCTGCATGATGAAAGGATACTTGCCATCTTTATCGGCCATGGGAGGCCATGGCCCGTCCGGTACATCTCCGACCCATTTGCCATCCTGCCAGGCGATCAGGGCCTTATCCGGATTCCAGGGTTTGCCGGTGGTATCCACCGAAGCGCGGTTGTAAATGATGCGGCGGTTGACAGGCCAGCACCAGGCCCAGTTGG
>DAIEFO010000103.1 GCA_027325475.1 Desulfobacteraceae bacterium
AATATCTCTATTTAAAGGAAAATAGACTTATGGATACATTGACGGATGAACAATATGTGGTTGACGAGAAAGGTAATGCAACAGCCGTTATCCTTTCTATTGAAAGATATAAGAAAATAGTTGCCATTCTTCAAGAAGTTGAAAATCTCAAGGAGATGAAAATCCTTTCTCAGTCAGTCGAATTTAAAAAATTGGTTCAACAGGGATTAGCGGACATCAGGCTGAATAAAGTCATACCATGGAAGGATGTCTGGGATGAGCTATGAAGCTTATTTGACCGAAACTTTTCAGAAATCGATTAAATTTTTGAAAAAGAAATATCCCAGGGTAAAGGATGACATTTCAGATACGATTCGTAATCTGGAAGACGATCCAACTATCGGAGATTCGATCCATGGCTGGAATAACGAAATTTGGAAAATCAGGACTGCGAGTTCAGATATTAAGAAGGGAAAACGGGGTGGTTTCCGATCAATTTATCTCTGGAAACCAGGAGATAAAATCTTTTACCTGTTATTGGCCTATTTTAAGGGCGATAAGTCGGATGTTTCCAAAATAGAAATCGAAAATATTCTTAAGAAACTGAATCAAGAATTGGGCTGAAATACTTGTTGAAAAGATATTCGAGACGATTTTATCTTTCAGAATGTCGGTTCAGCCTGATTGGCATGACGGCTGTTTGAGACAGCGTCCGAAAGACGGGAGCGGACATACATCGAATCCGCCCGGACAGAGACCGCTTTGGCCATTACCGTGATTCGGGCCTAAGAGGGTTACGAGAGACAGGGCGTTGTCGAAATGACGGGCGCTGGTTCAGTAGATTGGAATAATCATTGCGATGTATTGGGATGAGGAGGACACTGTTGAAAATTCTTGTCACGGGCGCAAGCGGTTATATTGGGGGCCAGCTTGCCCAACGACTCTTCAAAGATGGAAACAATGTGGTTTGCATGACCCGCGGAAACAAAACGGTGGGTTCCATTCCAACGGTTCAGGGCGATTTGCTCGATATCAAAAGCTTGTTGAATGCTTGTGAGGGGGTTGATGTCGTGTGCCACTGTGCCGGCGCATTGGGCAAAGGTCTTACCGATGACATGATTCATGCGGTAAACGTTGATGGCGTGAAAAATATGGTGTTGGCATCCAAAGAAAACGGGGTCAAGTACTTTTTGCACCTCAGCGCCGGTGGGGTTACCGGTCCGTTGGGGATGGCGCCTGCCGATGAGAATACCCCCTGTTATCCATACACGGTATATGGGAAGACAAAGTACAAAGGCGAATGTCTGGCGTTATCCCTGGCGCGTCAATTACAGCTTCCACTGGGCGTTGCCCGGCCAACGTTCACCTATGGTCCGGCCGATCCCCATAAATTCATCATGTTCAAGTTAATCAAAAAAAGTCTGTATTTTTATATCGGAAACGGACTTTCAACGAATCATCCGGTTTATATCGAAGATTTAATCAACGGAATATTGCTCATGTTGGAAAAGATGCCGAATCAAGAAATTTACATTCTTGGCGGGCCGCGACCTGTCAGTAAAAAGGAATGGGCAATCACGATTGCAAATGCGTTGCAGGTTTCTCCGCCATTTTTGAAATTTCCGGTGATGTTATCATGGATGGGAGCTTATCTGATGGAAAGCCTGGGGGAGATATTCGATATTCATGTTCCTCTGACCAAATCCCGTGTATTGGCGCTGTCCAAATGTTGGGGGATGGATATTCGTAAAGCGGAAAGATATCTCGGATATCATCCTCAGGTCGATCTTGCGGAAGGGGTGGCGCATACCATCGCCTGGTATCGGAAAGAAGGGTGGCTTTAATTTTCTGGAAGGATAAAAGCTCATGCAAAAAGAAGTTGAAGTCTTTGGTGTAACCTACGAACGGTATGTATTGTTTCAGCATCACAGATTACTGGCGCAACAACTTGGTCTGAAAACAATCGTTGATATGCCCAGTCACGGAGCCAAAGCCGCAGGGTCTCTATATGCCATTGGTTTTGGCCATGCGGGCTGTCATGTTACCGTCGTCAATCCTGAAATGAAAATGATGACCGGCTGGAAGGATATTGGCCTTGAAGACCATGTTGCCGCCGTCGAGATTGAAGATATTTATCATACAGGATTTGCTGATAATTCATTTGATCTTGCCTATAATTTTGTCACCTGGACGGAACTGGCTGATCCGCCTCGATACCTGCAGGAAATGAAGCGGATTTCTGGCAAATATGTGCTGCTGGTCACCTGCAATAATTTCCAGCCCGGTTATCCCTGGCACCGATTTCTGCACGAGTGGTTTGGTTTTCCCTGGACGCATGGGCAGGTGAAGTACAATTACGTCACTGCCGTGAAAAAGCTATTTAAAGCATCGGGGCTCGATGTGGTGGAATATGGCACCATAGACACGCCCTGCTGGCCGGATCATACCGGTCCGAGAGATGTGCGGCTTCACAGGAGATTTGGCAACAAAGATCAGGATGCGCCAAAAACCAGTCCTCAATGGGAAGTTCCCTTTCTGGAATATGTTCGGAACGGAAATTATCCCGGATGGATGAAGCTTTTGGGCAAATGGGACATGCTGTTTCGAAAAGGTGTGTTCAAGCTGCCGATGAGTCATCTGTTCTATGTGCTGGGGCGAAAGATGTCTTATAGACTTTCAGAAAAATAATTTCATTGATGGGATTGTATTCCTATGAATGTTGCCATATCATGGGAATGCAATCCCATTGAGAAGCTATCTCATCATTTCGTCCGAAACCCGCTAACTGTGTAGGCATATCCCATCGCTGCTGCCTTCCCAAAATTGATGTCCTCGTAAAAAGTCGATTTGGGGGACGGCTTTGTAAAAAGTTCGCAGGCAAGGCGCGCAAATCCTGAGGAGTGAAGCGTACTTTTAGGTACGCTGCAACGACGAAGGATGCAGCGCAACGCAGCATCCGGACTTTTTACGAAGCCGTCAATTTTACCCAAAAAACATTCCCTGTTGTGGGTGCAGATGGTTACAAAATAGGATGCATTCCAGCCATAATCCCAATGCGGCAATCGTGCAGAAGATATACGGTATTTATTTTGAAATTTATCGTTCATACCTCAACCCTCACTTCGGCGCTGGTTCAGTTTAATGGGATTGGATCATCTATTTTATCCAGAGGGTTGGGCTGGAAAGGTGAGTGGAAAGAGCAGACGAAAACGCCGAATATCACTCCCGGATTCGCTTCCGGAGTTCCCGGATCAGCGCGGAGCAAAACTGGCTGGCGTCCGCCACAATGGCGACATCCGCTATTTTCATCATGGCGGCGTGCGGGTTTTTGTTGACGGCGATGATCAAATCCGCGTCGTGGCTGGCTGCGGTGTGCTGAATCGCGCCGCTGACGCCGAAGGAAAACAGAACCTGCGGACGGACATGCTTTCCGGCCTGACCCACCAGACAGTCATGTTCCGCCCATTGTGAATACACCACAGGCCGCGTCGCGCCCACTTCTGCGCCCATCAGCCGGGCCATTTCAAAGAGCTTTTTAAATTTGGCCCGGCTGCCCATGCCCCTGCCGCCGCAGATGACGATCCGGGCGTCTTCAAGCCGCTGTTCGCGGGGAAGTTTGCGTTCGGAATGCACCAGCCGGACGCGGTCGCTGGGAATATCTTCAGGAAATGGAATGGCAATGATCCGCCCCGATGCCTGATGGTCGTGGGGAAGCTCCGGGAAGGTGCCAGGTCTGACCGTCGCCATCTGGGGGCGCTTTTCGGGCGTGATGATTCTGGCCAGCAGATTACCGCCGAAAGAAGGCGCTGTCTGCACCAGAAGACCCTTTTCATCGATATCCAGCCCGATGCAGTCCGCTGTCAGACCGGTTTTCAGACGCTTGGCCACCCGCGGGGCGAGTTCCCGCCCGAAATCCGTGGCGCCGATCAGCAGGATATCCGGCTCATGCTCTGCGGCAAGACGCGCCATTAAAGCGGCGTAGATTGCCGTGCTGTATGTTTTAAGGCGCGGATGATCAATGACATAAACGGTCTGCGCGCCGTGGGCGATGTATTCGTGGATGTATTCCTCCACCTGGTTGCCGAAAACAACCGCACAGACGCCGGCTTCGATCTGCATCGCCAGTTCCCGGGCGCGGGCCAGAAGTTGCAATGTCACCCGATTCTGAAAATAATTCCGGTAATCTCCGAATACCCATATACTGCGACTGCGGTTATTCATTGTCGATTTCATCATGCTCATCATCGTGATCGTGGGTTTTGAGGTCTTTGGCCATAGCGCCGCTCAATCTGTCTCCGAACTGCTCGAACAGCATCTCGACCATTTTGAGAGCCGTGCCTTTCAGCATGATATTCTTTTTGCGGGCTGTCGGAGAATACACATCCACTATCCGGGTAGGAGAGGTTTTTGTGCCGGATATTCCAGGTTCCATGCCGATATCGTCCGCATGGATGACCGTAACCGTTCCTTTTTCAAAGGCGTCCTGAAGTCCGCTGAGCGAGGCATATCTGGGCAGGTACTGACGGGTGGCGACCGTTATCAGACAGGGCGTTTCCATTTCCAGCGTTTCGAGAAAATCATCGCATTCGCGCTGTATCCGAACGGTGTGTTCCATTATCTGGATATCGGCGGCATATGCCGCACCGGCGATGTCCAGCTCTTCCGTCAATTGGGGGCCGACCTGAGCGGTTTCGCTGTCGCTGGTGCAGCAGCCGCAGAGAATCAGGTCGAAATCCGGGCATTCTTTTTTAATGGCCAGCGCCAGCGCATGAGAAGTAATGAGCGTGTCGGCGCCTGCCATACGCGGGTCAGTCAGCAATATGCCCTGATCCGCACCCATTGCCAGCGCCTCCCGAAGGACTTCTTCTGCTGCGGCCGGCCCCATGGAAAGCGCCGTGATATGAGCGCCGTAGCGGCTTTTTATCTGAATTGCAGCTTCCAGGGCGTGTTTGCAGGCCGGGTTCATCATGCCTTCCGCCATATTTCTCTTCAGACTGCCGGTGGCGGCATCCCACGGAAGTTCCGTTACCATCGGTACCTGTTTGATACATGCAACGACTTTCAGCATCATCTGTTCCTCATGTCATACCGGCCGGCTCAAAAGCGATCGAGATATGACCATGCGCTGGACTTCACTGGTTCCCTCATAAATTTCGGTGACCTTGGCATCCCGGAAATACCGTTCCACATCATATTCCTTGCTGTAACCGTACCCGCCGTGAATCTGAATTGCCAGGCTGGCAACCCGCATTGCCAGCGCACTGCAATACAGTTTTGCCTTCGCGGCTTCAGGACCAAAAGAATTTCCGGAATCTTTGTATGCGCACGCCCTGTAAAGCAGCAGTCTGCCGGCATCGATTTCTGTGGACATATCCGCCAGATAATTCTGGATGGTCTGAAACGAAGAGATGGGTTTTCCGAATTGCTGACGTTCTTTGGAATATTTCAGCGCCGCGTCAAAAGCGCCCTGGGCGATTCCCAGCGCCTGAGCCGCAATACCGATTCTGCCGGTATCCAGAGCCGCAAGCCCGATTTTAAGACCATCGCCGGGGCGGCCCAGCAGATGAATTCCCGAAACTCTGCAATCTTCGAGAAACAGTGAAGATACCGGATTGGCCCGCATACCGCAGAGGTCTTCGATCTCTCCGACGGAAAACCCCGGCATCCCCTTTTCCACCATAAACACTCCCGCGTTTCGACCCGAACGCCCGGCGGCATCGGTAACCGCAAATATCAATGCCAAACCGCAGACGCCGCCATTGGTGACAAAGATTTTGGTGCCATTGATGACATAGTCGTCGCCATCTTGAAAGGCGTAAGTTTCGACACCGCCGGCGTCGGAGCCCGCATTGGCCTCGGAAAGGGAAAAAGCGCCGATACGTTCACCGCAGGCAAGAGATGGCAAAAAGCGCTTTTTCTGCGCTTCGGTTCCAAACCGGACAATGGGATATGCCCCCACACTGTTGTGGACGGTGACGCACAGCCCGACGGCCGCGCTGACGCGGGAAAGCTCTTCGATGATGATGGCGTAGCTGATGCTGTCCACTTCTGCACCGCCGTAAGCTTTGGGGATCTGAAGGCCGAAAAAATTGAGAGGCCGCATTTTCTCCACCACTTCCCACGGGAAACGGCTTTCATGGTCCATATCATGGACGATGGGGGAAATTTCGGTTTCGGCGAACTCCCGCACCATCTTTCGTATGAGCTTGTGCTTCATGCACGGATTAAAATCCATCGTCAGACCCCATTCCAGGTATTCTCGCACAAAAAATTCAAATTTTCCTCTATTTGCCCTTCATCTCAGAAAGTAGTTCCCATTGAAGGTATCCGATTCCGAATACTTCGGTGGACATGCGAACATCCTTTTAGTAAATTATCATAAAATATAAAAGTGAAAAGAGAACCCACGATAAATTTGTTCCACCTTCCTTGACACCCCTCTTTGGATTCAGTCAGAAGATGCTGCTAAAGCTCTGGCTGCATCTTTCTCGTTTTTTCAGCAGCGCAGTGCAAAGCTTCTTTTGTGGAAAATGTTGAAAAACATTTGTTGCATGAAATGCATAACGCCTTTGTTCTGTCTCCGTTTTCCCACCTTCGAATGAGATGAGGTTCCCTGATGAGCGGGCGCGCCAGAGCGATAAAATCGGCAAGCCCTGAAGCAACGACCTCTTCTGCAATATCGAATGATAGAAAACCGCCCACCAGAATCAGAGGCATTTTTATTTCCTTTTTGAATGCTCCGGCAGCTTTTCTGTAATAGACCTCCCGGTCTCTGGATTTTGACGTACCGGTCCTGGATGGGACAAGCTTTCCGGACTCAAAGGTGCCGCCGCTCATTTCAATGGCATCCATACCACGATCTTCGAGCATGTGGGCGATTTTGATCATCTCTTCCATCGTCATTCCGCCGTCAACAAAATCCTCCGAATTGATTTTGGCCATTACCGGAAACAACCTGCCAACCCTTTGCCTGATTTCCGTGTACACTTCAAGAAGCAATCGGGCGCGGTTTTCGATGCTTCCACCGTAGCTGTCTTTTCTTTTGTTATAACGTGGAGATAAAAACTGACTCAGTAAATAGCTGTGGGCAGAATGAATTTCAACTGCATCAAAGCCTGCCTTGACAGCCCTTTCGGACGCATCCCCAAAAGCGGTTATCGTCCTCTTGATATCATCAGATGTCATTTCGGAAGCTTTCTGGACGTCTGATTCAACCCATGCCGAAGGCCCGAGGGCTGCATCGCCGCCTTTCCCAATGCCTCTTTGTCCGGCATGGGCCAGTTGTACGGCAACAAGACTTCCATTTTGGTGGACAGCCGACGTCAGCCGTTTCAAACCGTCAATCATGGCGTCGGAATAAATACCCAATTGTCGAGGCCCTGCCTGGCCTTCTTTTGTCACAAAGGTGTGGCCGGTAATGATAAGCCCAAGGCCGCCACGGGCAAGCTCTGCCATCAGGTTCACCAAGCGATCCTCTACCGTTCCGTCAATCCCTGCCATTGCTTCATAGGTTGCGGATCTCACAAAACGGTTTTTCAACTTCATGCCATTGATCTCTGCTGGTTCAAATAATATGGACATTATTTTTCCTTTCTTAATCCGAAAAATGAAACTGTTCCAGGTAGTCATTCAGCGCCTGGCGCGCTTCCGGTTTCAGCTCCGGGCAGCTTTGGCTGCCTTTGGCG
>DAIEFO010000104.1 GCA_027325475.1 Desulfobacteraceae bacterium
GCTGCAGGAGGAAATTCATTGCGACGCTGGAGAGGAAAAACTGATGCGGATCGTTTTGCGCGAGGCGGACCGGCTGAATGCGATTGTAACGGATTTTTTGATTTTCGCCAAACCCCCATCCGGAAATATTCTTCAAATAGATGTAGCGCAAGCTCTGACGGAAGTTCTGGAACTGTTTCAACATGATACAGCCAGGTGCCGGCAAATTCACATGACGGCGGACCTGATTCCGGACATTCATATCGCCATCGATCCGACGCATTTTCACCAGATTATCTGGAATTTGCTCCTGAATGCCGTCGAAGCCATGCCGAGCTGTGGAGATATCCATATCAAAATGCGCCACATATCGAACGGCGATATCGAAATTTCTGTTTCAGATTCCGGGCATGGTATATCCGCAGAGCATATTCATCAGATTTTCAATCCATTTTTTACCACAAAGCCCGGAGGTACCGGATTGGGGCTTTCCATTGTGCATCGTCTTCTTGAAAGTTACGGCGGTCGGCTGGATGTGAAAAGCAACGTGAATTCCGGGACAACGATGACGCTGATATTTCCTAAAAATGCGGGAAAGTCGATCACAGGATATGATGCAATGGCCGGAGGCACAGACTGCTCCGGCATTTCGATCTCTGGAGCTGCAGGAGGCGCGGTGTGAAAAAACGGTTCGTTCTGATCGGCGTCCCGGTATTTTTGGTGATCGTCGGTACATTGGTTTTCTGGGGGCAGTATCAAAAACGCAATGCGGAGCTGTATTATTCGGGCACACTGGAATTCACGGAATCCAACCTGGCGTTTCAGGCGTCCGGCAGGGTAAAGCAGGTGTATCTGGATGAAGGCCAGTCTGTAAAGGCGGGTCAGTGTATTGCAGAACTGTCGCCGGAAGAATATGTCGCGGCCCGGGATCAGGCAAAAGCCGCTCTGAACCAAGCGATGGATTCGAGAAAGCAACTGGAAAGCATGCTTGAATTGTATGAAAAAACGCTTCCTGCGGCCGTCAGCCAGGCGGAGGCTGCGGTTAACACCGCTCAAGCCCAGTTGACGGAACAGGAGGCCGGGAATCGTGTTCAGGAAGTGGAACGCGCGAGGCTTTCGGTTCAGGAGGCTGAAATCAATCGGGACAACGCGCTCAAAGACAAGCGGCGGTATGATAGCCTTTTTAAGAATGGATTTATCGCCGAAAAAGACAGGGATTCCGTCACCGTCAAATATGAAAATGAACTAAAGGCTTATCAGCGTGCGGCTTCGGCATACAATATGGCCAGGGAGGGATTCAGAAAAGAATCCATTGCCGCCGCCAGGGCGCGGCTTGCTGAGGCTCAGGCGGCGCTGCGCTTATCCAGGGGAAACCTGAAAAAAATTGACGCTGCTCAAGCCGATATCCAGGCTGCGACTGCCCGGATTCAGGCTGCCGCAGCGGCTCTAAATGCCTCGGAAATTCAACTGGGATACACCCGTCTGACAGCGCCTTTTGATGCAATGATCACCAGCAGGAATGTGGAGCCGGGCGAAGTGGTGACGCCATCGCGGGAGGTCATTACACTTGCGGATGTTTCCCGGATCGATCTGAAGGTGTTTGTGGACGAGACCCAGATCGGGAAAGTGCATCCCGGGCAGAAGGCGGATGTGCGAATCGATACGTTTCCCGGTAAAGTCTATCCGGGCGTGGTGTCCTATGTGTCCCCCGAAGGGGAGTTCACCCCCAAGATTATTCAGACGCGGAAGGAACGTGTCAAACTGGTTTATCTGGTCAAGATCGCTTTGACCAATCCAAATGACGAACTGAAATCCGGAATGCCCGCCGATGCCTGGTTCAGGTAATCCGAATGCTGCGGCGTCTGCGCCAGCGCCGATCGTGGAGGTGGATAATGTCTCCATGCGATTCGGAACGCTGGAGGCGGTTTCCGGAGTTTCATTTTCGGTAACCTCTGGCAGTATTTTCGGATTTGTGGGGTCCGATGGGGCCGGGAAAACCACGTTGCTCCGGATGATCGCCGGGATGCTGCGTCCATCGTCCGGCAGCATCCGGGTGAACGGGCTGGAAGCGGCTTCGGAACGAACCCGGGTTAAAAAGCTCATCGGTTATATGCCCCAGCGTTTCGGGTTGTACCCCGATTTGACGGTGGCTGAAAACATGGCCTTTTTCATGGATGTGTTCGGTATTTTCGGCGCTGAAAGGAAGAAACGCAAGGATCGGTACCTGGGATTTTCCAATCTGACGCCGTTTGAGGGCCGTCTGGCCCGGGATCTCTCCGGAGGTATGAAACAGAAATTAGGTCTGGCCTGCGTGCTGGTACACCAGCCTATGTTGCTGATTCTGGATGAACCGACCAATGGGGTGGATCCGGTGTCCCGAAAAGAATTCTGGGAAATTCTGCATACCATGCGTCAGCAGGGCATGACCATTCTGGTTTCCACCGCCTATCTCGATGAAGGTGAAAAATGCGATCAGGTGATATTGATGCATAACGCCCATGTGCTGGAGCAGGCAGCGCCGCAAGTGCTGCGTGCGGATTATTCAAGCCTTGAAGAGGCCATGGTGCAGCGGATTCAGGCGGCGGATCAGATACTTGCCGGAGATCATTTTGGTATCTGATATCACTTCATTGCCGGATATTGTCGTGGTGCGGGATCTCAGTAAGATTTTCGGCCGTTTCACGGCCGTGGACCGGATCTCATTTTCGGTGCGGCAGGGGGAGATTTTTGGATTTTTAGGGCCGAACGGCGCTGGAAAATCCACCACCATCCGGATGCTTTGCGGCATTATCACGCCGACATCCGGCCAGGGAGATGTGGCCGGTTTTGATATCTTCACCCAGCCTGAGGATATCAAACGCAGTATCGGATACATGTCGCAGAAGTTTTCGCTGTATGAAGACATGACGCCTTTTGAAAATATTCGTTTTTATATGGGGATTTACAGCGTTCCTCCGGAAAAATGGCCGGAACGCACCCGTTGGGTGCTCGAAACCACGCGGCTTGAAAACGTCAAAAACCGTCTGACACGAGAGCTGCCTCCCGGTTGGCGTCAACGGCTGGCATTGGGATGCGCGCTGCTGCACGACCCTCGAATATTGTTTCTGGACGAACCGACATCCGGTGTGGATCCGATTACCCGTCGCCATTTCTGGGCATTCATCCGGCATCTGACCGCTACCGGCGTTACCGTATTTGTCACAACCCATTACATGGATGAAGCTCAGCACTGTGACCGGGTGGTCATGATCAACGAAGGCAGAATCGTGGCATCCGGATCACCCGGTCAGATTGTTCAGGACATGTTTCCGAATCGCACGGATGCTGACCTGAACGACGTGTTCATTCACCTGATGGCAAGGAACCGGCCGTGAACTGGACGACCATTCAGGCGATCAGCCGCAAAGAATTCTATCATCTCATCCGGGATTTCAGAAGCCTGTACCTGGCGTTCATGATTCCGCTGCTGCTGATTCTGCTTTTCGGGTATGCCCTCAGCCTGGATGTGGATAACATCAATGTGGTGGTGGTGGATCATGATCAGACGGATCTCAGCCGGGATTTTATTCGGGGACTGGATGCTTCTCCATATTTTCATGTACTGGGGCAGTTTTCGGCGGATCGTGTGGTGAACCAGTATCTGGATGACGGTACGGCGTCCGTGGCCGTTATCCTGCCGCCGCGCTGGACAGAGGATATCCGGTCTGACCGGAACAGTCCGATTCAGATACTGATTGACGGCAGCGATCCGAACTTTGCCGGCATTACCCGAAGCTATCTGACAGCATTCATGCAGAAGTATAACCAGAAGGCGCTCGTGGCGTATTTAAACCGTCATGGAATGGCGCCGATTCATCCGCCAGTGGACGGCCAGATCCGGGTATGGTTCAATGAAGATCTGGAGAGCCGGAACTTTATTGTTCCCGGTATTATCGCGATCATCATCATGATTGTAGGGGCCATGCTGACGTCTCTGGTGGTGGCGCGGGAATATGAAAGCGGCACCATGGAAACCATCCGTTCGCTTCCGATTCACGCACTGGAATTTTTGATCGGAAAGGCCATTCCCTATTTTATCATCGGCCTGATAGACGTGCTGATTTCCATTCTGATGGGGCAGGTTCTCTTCGGCGTGGTGATGAAATCCGGCTTCTGGCTGATGATACTGGCGTCATTCCTCTACCTGGGGGTGGCGCTGAGCCTTGGGCTTTTGATATCGAGTGTCGTTAAATCGCAACTTGTGGCCAACCAGATTGCGATTCTGATTACCTACCTGCCGTCGCTGCTGCTGTCCAATTTCGTGTTTCCGGTGGAAAACATGCCCGGCATTCTCCAGTACATAACCCGCATGGTTCCGGCGACCTATTTTATCGACATTCTGAACGGGCTTTATCTCAGGGATCTAGGGCTTGAGGCGCTGTGGCCCAGTTATCTGATGCTGACGGGCATGTTTGGCGTGCTGTTGGTTCTGAACCTGCTGGTGCTGAAAAAAGAAGGTTTGTAGAAAAGCCGTGCAGCGGGTGAGGTCTGGCCGCAGAAGCTGAAAAAGGAGGCAAACGGCGATGAACTGGATCCGGATTCGAGAACTGGTGCGGAAGGAATTCATTCAACTGTTTCGGGATAAAAAGAACCGCCCGCTGCTGATCATTGCGCCGCTGGTACAGATTATTCTGTTCGGATATGTGGTGACAACGGATGTCCGGGAGATTACCGTGGGGCTGCTTGATTTCAGCCATACTCCGGAAAGCCGGATGCTGATGGATGATTTTACCGGGAATCGGACGTTTCGCGTGACGGATGTCGTGGATAAGTCCGCAGATATGGATCGCCTGCTGATGAAGCGGCAGGTGAATATCGGTATCAAGATTCCGCCGGATTTCAGTTCCAGAATCCATAAGGGCCTGACATCGGATGTCCAGATTCTGGTGGACGGAAGCATGAGCAACATGGCGGCGGTTCGAATTTCCTATGTGATGACCGTGCTGGACAAGTTCAATACCGGGATGCTCCAAAAGCTGCATCCTGCAAAAATGACTTACGGGAAGGCGGATGACCGGATCCGGACCTGGTACAACCCCAATTTAGACAGCCGTAATTTTTATGTGCCGGGTATTGTGGCGTTTTTGATCATGCTGTTGGCCATGCTGCTGACATCCATGGCCATTATCCGGGAGAAGGAATCCGGCACCATGGAACAGCTCATCGTCACGCCGCTGAAAGCATCTGAAATGATTCTTGGGAAAACCATCCCCTTTATTTTGATTTCTCTGGTTCAGATGGTGATGGTGACTATTTTTGCGGTTTTCTGGTTCGATATACCGCTTGTCGGCAGCCTTTCCCTGCTGCTGATCGCCACCTGTCTGTTTCTGCTCAGCACGCTGGGGATCGGCCTCTTTATCTCGACAATTTCCGCAACCCAGCAGCAGGCCATGATGACCACGTTTTTCTTTATCTTGCCGTTTTTCATGCTGAGCGGCTTTGTCTTTCCTGTCGCCAACATGCCGGTTGTCGTGCAGTGGCTGACGTATCTGAATCCCCTGAAATATTTTCTCATCATTATCCGGGGGATTTTTCTGAAAGGCACAGGGCTGGAGACAATGTGGCCGCAGTTTGCGGGGCTTCTGGTTCTAGGGTGCGTCGTGTTCTGGGGCGCTGTCCGCCGATTCCGGAAGCGGCTGGATTAAAAGGTTTTGTCCGAGGGCAGGTCGTTCAGTGCGCCTGCGCCCAGTTANGGCCCGTTGCGATGTTGACTTTCAGCGGCGCTTTCAGCGTCCATACGCCTTCCATGACCGCGCGGATCCGGGGGAGCAAGGCGTTCACCTCATCTTCGGGCGCTTCGAACACCAGCTCGTCGTGAACCGTCATGAGCATGGCGGCCTTAAACCCGTTTTTTTCTAAATCCGCGTCCATCTGAATCATGGCTATCTTGATCAGATCCGCAGCGGTTCCCTGAATCGGGGTATTGACCGCGATTCTTTCGGCAAATGCGCGGACATTGCTGTTGGTGCTGTTGATATCCGGCAGCAGGCGGATCCGGCCTAAGAGCGTGCTCGTTTTTTGTGTCTGTCTGGCGGCCGCAATGGTTTTCTCCGTATAGGCTTTGACGCCGTGGTAGCGGGCAAAATACTGGTCAATATACGCTTTGGCCATCTTCTGGCTGATGCCGAGTTCTTTGGACAGGCTGAACGCGCCCATGCCGTACAATATTCCGAAATTGATCACTTTGGCCTGTCTTCGAAGCTCCGGAGTGATCATGCCGGGAAGCCCGCCGAAAATTTCTTCTGCGGTTCGGGTATGAATGTCCTCATCCCGAATAAACGCATTGATGAGAATGGGGTCTTCGGAACAGTGCGCCAGGATTCGCAGTTCGATCTGCGAATAGTCCGCGGAAACCATGACCCAGCCCGGTCTTGGGATAAAAGCGCTGCGGATTTCACGGCCTTCCTCTGTCCGGATGGGAATGTTCTGAAGATTGGGATTGGAGCTGCTCAGCCTTCCGGTAGCGGTGACGGTCTGGTTATAGGACGTGTGAATCCGGCCGGTTTCGGGATGAATCATGTCGATCAGCGCATCGGCGTATGTGGATTTCAGCTTGGACAGCGTGCGGTGTCTCAGAATCAGCGCCGGCAGCTCGTGATGTGCAGCCAGGTCCGTGAGGACATCCACGTCCGTGGAATATCCGGTTTTCTTTTTGGTTTTTTTCTGAACCGGAAGTTTCAGCTTTTCAAACAGAATCTGTCCAAGCTGCTGATGAGACTGAATGTTGAATATCTCTCCGCTGACATCGTAAATCCGGGTTTCCAGTTCCTCCAGTTGATGTTCGAAAGACCGGGAAAGCGTTTTCAGCCGTTCGGTATCCACCAGAACCCCGTGCATTTCCATCCGCATCAGAACATCGGTAAGTGGCATTTCGACGTCACGCATCAGATTCAGGAGCCCCGCTGCCTCAAGACGGGGCAGCAGGGCGTTCCGCGCCATCAGGGCAATATCGGCATCTTCGCAGGCGTAAGGCACCGCTTTTTCGATAGGAACGTTTCTGAAGTCGCCGTTTTTCCCGGCGACTTCCTCATAGGAAATGGTCTTGTGGTCCAGATAATCCAAGGCGATCTGATCCAGGCTGTGGCTGTGCAGTGATGGGTTGATGAGATAGGAGGCGATCATGTCATCGAAAACAACGCCCTTTAAATTGATGCCATGACGTTTCAGAACGATTTGATCATATTTGATATTCTGGCCGATCTTCGAGACAGACGGACTTTCAAGAATAGGCCTGAGCGTATCCAGCACCAGATCGGTGCGCAGTTGCGCCGGCGCCTGCGGATATACATGTCCTGTGGGAATATAGAACGCTTCACCGGCCTCGACGGAAAACGACATGCCTACCAGTTTGGCTTTCATGGGATCGGTGGACGTGGTTTCCGTGTCTAAAGAAACAAGGGAAGATGCAGACAGCCGCTCCGCCAACTGTTGCAGCGCTTCGGGCGTTGTCACGGCGCTGTAGCGTTTCCGGGATAAATCCGATGGCATCGGATAATCCTGCTGAAGCTGCCGGAATTCCAGGGCTTTGAAGAGTCGCGACAGGGCCGCCGTATCAGCGGGTTGTATCCTGAAATCTTCAAATGAC
>DAIEFO010000105.1 GCA_027325475.1 Desulfobacteraceae bacterium
CGAGACTTTCCTTCCACCAGCGCCTTGATTGTACCGTCCGGCAGACGGAGCAACTGCAAAACCCTTCCGACAGTTCCAACCAGACACATATCCTTGATGTCCGGATTTTCTTCGCCAGCCACCTGCTGCCGCGTCAGAAATACGCTCTTCTCATTATTCATGGCGTCAGCCAAAGCCTTGACCGACTTTGATCTGCCGACAAACAGCGGGGCTACCATATGGGGAAACACCACAATGTCCCTGAGCGGCAGCAGCGGCAGCAGCAGTTGTGAATCCGAATCATTCTGTCTGAATTTTTTCGTAAAATTTATCATTATAAAAACAACCTGATGAACTTTTAAAAAGTCAACACCGGAATGGCAGAACCCGACAAGACCATATAAACATTAGGCCTGTTTTTTCACCTGTTCATAGAGCAGTATCGGCGGCTCGTTGTTCAGAACGACCTCTTCACTGATGACACATTCCTTGACATCTTCCACCGATGGAATTTCGTACATAATATTGAGCAGGCAGTTTTCCATAATCGCCCGAAGGCCCCTGGCGCCAGACTTACGTTTGATGGCTTCACCGGCAATCGCTGAAAGAGCACTGTCCGTCAGTCTAAGATTGACCCCTTCCATCTCGAACAGTTTCTTGAACTGTTTGATGAGCGCATTCTTGGGTTCTTTCAGTATGCGGATTAATGAATTTTCTGTGAGTTCATCGAGGGTGGCAATAACCGGCAGCCTTCCCAGAAATTCCGGAATCAGCCCGAACTTGATGAGATCTTCCGGCTGTACCAGCTTTAGCAACTCTCCGACGTTATGTTCCTTCTTTTCAATCACATTGGCTCCAAACCCCATGACATTGGAGCCCAGTCGACGCTGGATGATCTTTTCGAGACCACTGAACGTCCCTCCGCAGATGAACAAAATATTGGATGTATCCACCTTTACAAAATCCTGTTGTGGATGCTTTCTGCCCCCTTTGGGCGGAACACTGGCGGTAGTTCCTTCGATGATCTTCAAAAGCGCCTGCTGCACACCCTCTCCCGATACATCGCGAGTGATGGACGGGTTATCCGATTTCGAAGCGATTTTGTCGATTTCATCAATATACACAATCCCTCGTCTGGCCTTGTCGAGATCATAATCGGCGTTCTGAAGAAGAGACAGAATGATATTTTCGACATCTTCCCCCACGTAGCCCGCTTCCGTAAGACTGGTAGCATCCGCGATGGTAAAGGGCACATTCAGAAATCTTGCCAGGGTCTGCGCCAGAAGCGTTTTTCCGCTGCCAGTAGGACCGATCAGCAGAATATTGCTTTTTTGAATTTCAACATCATTCTGGCTGGCTACGGAATCGAGCCGTTTGTAGTGGTTGTGGACTGCAACCGCCAGAATTTTTTTAGCCCGTTCCTGCTCGATGACATAATCATCCAGCATTTCCTTGATTTGTTTGGGGACCAGCGATCGCTGCTGGGTAGCAGCATTCTGCTCGGTTTCTTCATCGATGATTTCACTGCAAAGCTGAATACACTCATCGCAGATATAAACCGCAGGGCCGGCTATCAGTTTCGCGACCTCTTTCTGATTTTTCCCGCAGAAAGAACAGAACAGATTCTCTGTTGTATCATCTTTTTTTGCCATATTATGCCTCCATTTTGCCCAGATGATCCAGATCGTTCCGGTTGGCGATGACATGATCGATCAACCCGTATTCCTTGGATTCTTGTCCGGACATAAAAAAATCTCTGTCTGTGTCTCTTTGAATCTGCTCCAGATCTCTTCCTGTATGATATGCCAGGATACCGTTCAACGTATCTTTAAGCCTCAGAATTTCCTTGGCCTGGATAGCGATATCCGATGCCTGTCCTTGAGATCCTCCCATAGGCTGATGAATCATAATCCTGGAATTCGGCAGGGAGTAACGCTTGTTTTTTGTGCCTGCCGCCAGCAGCAGAGCCCCCATGCTGGCAGCCTGTCCGATGCACACGGTTGTAATGTCGGGCTTGACATATTGCATCGTGTCATAGATCGCCAGCCCGGCGGTAACGGAACCCCCTGGCGAATTGATATAAAAATTGATTTCCTTACCTGGATCTTCAGATTCTAAAAAAAGCAGTTGAGCGATCAGAAGATTGGCAACCTCATCATTGATAGCTGTTCCTAGAAAGATGATTCTGTCTTTAAGAAGTCGCGAGTAGATATCATATGCACGCTCCCCGCGGCTGCTTTGCTCAATGACCATAGGAATTAGTGGCACTGGGTTCTCCTTTATCCTGACAACCAGTCGTCGTCTGAATTGAGGCTGGGTCAACAACCACCCGCCTGTCAAACATAATTGCGCCGCAGAGATGTAGGCTCGTAACGGCGCGTTGGCCTTAAAAAATTAACAAGCAACTCATGAACACATGTATTACCTGTCGATTACGAATCAAGCAAATATCGTGCCTGACAACTTATTGCTCCGGAACATTCTCTTGCACATTTTCAGAATATTCCAGAACAGGGTTGACCGCTTCGATCACACTGTTATCTACAATAAGCTTAATCGCATGCTTTTCAAGAAGCGCCTGTTTGAAAGAATCGAGAAGTTGTGAATTCTGACGATAGTGATTTTTGATTTCTTCAATCGGTTTGCCATAAATAATCGCCATCTTTCGGAATGCACTGTCAAGTTCTTCATCCGGAAGTGTCAATTTTTCTTGTGAAATGATCTTTTCAAGGATCAGATGCCTTTGAGCCAGCTTTTTGGCAGTATCCCGATAGGTTTCAGCCACCATTTCCCGATTGAGTTTCTGCGATTCCATCGTCAATTGCTGGTGTTCGAAAGAACGCTCGAACTCATGGATAATACTGGCAAGTTCCCAATCAATCAATGCTCCCGGAACTTCAAAAGAGGCTTTCTCAATCAATGCAGAAAATATCTGTTCATTGATTTCCTGCTCGGAGCGATTGGTGTAACCTTCCACCAGATTATCATGTATCGTTTTTTTGATATCTTCCATCGTCTTGAAATCGCCTGCTTTTTTTGCGAAGTCATCATTGAGTTCCGGTAAAATTTCTTCCCGGATTTCGTGCAGATATACACGAAATAATATTTCCTGGGCAGCCAGCGCCGGTTTCGGATATTTTTCGGGGAAGGTTATGGTAAATTCTTTGGTTTCGCCTGGTAGCATGCCTGTAATCTGGTCATCAAAATCTTTGGCAAGGATGGCACTTCCTATCTTCATTGTCATATTTTCGGTTTTCGGCAATTCTGGATGGGGGACGTCGTTCTGAAATCCTTCATAATCGAGAACAACAAAATCACCCTCCATGGCCGGACGTGCAGGCATGACGGGTTTCAGCTCTGCAAAATTTTTCTGGAGCATTTTCAACTGGGCATCAATCTCTTCATTGGTAGGAGTGTACATTGTTTTTTTCAGTGTCAACCCCTTGAAGTCAATGTCAGGTATTTCTGGTCGAATCTCGATTGTGGCTTTGTAACTATAGGCGGTTTCAGGAGACAGCTCCGGCGGTTCGACAACAGGATTAAGCAGAGGAATCAAGCCGGACTCCTTGATAGCCTCTGCACAAGAATCACCAATCAGCCGGGATTTTATGTCTGCCATAACCTCCTTGCCGTACAGCCTTTCAAGAACCGATCGTGGAACCTTTCCGGGTCGAAATCCCTTGACTCTGGCGGTTTTATTCAGCTCTTTATAAGCATTATTGATCTCTTTTGCTACATCATCCTGGGGTATTTCAATATGAAGTATTTTTTTGACAGCGCTGGCATCTTCTACGGTGTAGTTCATTTGCATTTGTCCCATTTCCCTGGTGGCTGATTAAATAAAAATAGAAACATTATCGAAAAATAAAGATATACGGCAATTGTCATATCCGGACATATGGTTTTTCAAACAGCATAACCGCCGGAACACAACTGATTTGCATCGCTGAAATCTGAACAGGCGGGATATAAAAAAGCTGGTGCAAGAGGAGGGAGTCGAACCCTCATTCCTTTCGGAGCTGGATCCTAAGTCCAGTGCGTCTGCCAGTTCCGCCACTCTCGCCTTTGAGGTCAATCAACTGCCCGGTACATTGCCAGAATCTATCAACTGACGAGGCCATCAACCCCACAATATCTTTACATAAAAAATATCATTAAAAAGACAACCGTACACATGGGGCAAAAATAGTATGAATTCTACCCGATGTCAAGCATCAATTGGAAAACGTCTTGTAATGTCAATAGGTTCTATGGTTATGAATTTAAAGTCGTTGGATTTGGATGCACGAAAGAAAGGTATTGGCAACTTTTGTCGATCACCGGCTGCAATGCTAAATGAGCTGGACTTTGTCGGTAAAAGTATTTATTGTGAGGAGATAACGGTAAGCACATTGGTTTTACGGGATATCCAGCTTTCAAGAGGGAACTGTCATTATGAAAAAGCAAACGGATTCTGTTGTAAAACGATCTCTGTTTTCATGGGTTCTGCCAGGAAATGTTCATCTTCAAATTCTGCTGGTGGCACTGATCACACTGACTGTCTTCGCACGAGTGCTGCCGCTGGAAATGCAGAAACGGATTGTGAACCAGGCGATTTCGCTGAGAAGGCTGGATCTCCTTTTGTACTATTGTGGCATTTACCTGGTATCCGTTCTGCTGGCCAGTGGTCTGAAATATATCATAGCCATGCTTCAGACCCGCATATCTGAAAATGTTCTGGCAAACATGCGCAAGGATTTGTTTGCGCATATTCTGACCCTGCCTCTGAACTTCTATCGAAAGGCCCAGCCGGGACTGGTGGTGTCAGCGCTGGTGACGGAGCTGACATCCGCCGGCGCCTTTGTCGGTCTGGCCATTTCATCTCCGACCATTAATATCCTGACACTGCTGGCGTTCGCCGGTTATCTGATATATCTGAACCCGCTTCTGGCGGTTATTTCGCTCGGGATGTATCCGGTTATTCTGATCATCATTCCGATACTTCAGAAAAAAGCCAACATCGCCAACAAAAAGCGGGTGGACAGCACGCGTGTCATTTCCAGTCTCATCGGAGAAGCGATATCCGGAATCCATGAAATTCAGGGCAATGGTACATTCCGGATGGAAAACGGACGTTTTGGAAAAATTGTGGACCAGATGCGTCGGATACGGATCGGCTGGACGCTGTATAAGCAAGGGGTAAAGGTTACCAACAATTTCTTCGTCAGTCTGGGGCCTTTTGTGATCTTTATCCTCGGAGGCTATCTGGCCATGCATGGAAAACTCGAACTGGGTGCCATGGTGGCTTTTTTATCCGCGCAGGAAAAACTGTATGATCCCTGGAAAGAACTGATCGATTTTTATCAGGTTTACATGGATGCTGTGGTCAGTTACAAACGCACCATGGAGTATTTTGACGTTCCGGCGGAATTTGCCATAGCGCCAGAGGACCGGGATGCTTATCAGCTCGAACCCAGTATCGATATCAAAGATCTGTCCTATTTCACCGATACCGGCATTCAATTGCTGGATAACATCAATATGAATCTGAAGACTGGTGAATCTTTGGCTCTGGTCGGCTTCTCGGGGAGCGGTAAAAGCACATTGGCGCTTTGTATCGGCCAGCTTTACAAATACTCGAGCGGCCACGTTCTGCTGGGAAACAAAGAAGTCAGTGAGCTGACCAAAAAAGATATGGTGTATAACATGGGTTTTGTTTCTCAAAGCCCTTTTATTTTTTCCGGTTCCATTGAAGAAAATCTGATGTATTCGTGTGCGGCAATGTATGACAGCGAAGACAGTACCGCAGAGGTTCCGTCTCTGGATGACAAGATTGCGGTACTGCATCAGACAGGGCTTTTTGCGGATGTACTCCGATTCGGACTCAATGCGATCCTGGATAAAACGCAGCAGGAGCATCTGGCGGGCCAGGTAGTGCGTGTTCGAGAGAATTTTCATCGGGAATATGGCGAAAGGCTGGCGGATTATGTAGAATTTTTCGATGAAAACAAGTACCTGCGCTATTCGAACGTCGCTGAAAATTTGTTTTTAGGCGCTCCGAACGACCCTGCTTTTTCAGAAAATCAATTACCGCAGAATTCCTATTTTTTGGAGCTGTTGGGAAAAGCGGATCTGATGATGCCGCTTTTGAGTCTGGGAGCAGAACTTTTAAAACAAACCACGGATGTATTGGGCAATTTGGCTCCTGATCCGGTTTTTTTTCAGCAAAGTCCGATTGTTCTCGAAGAATGGGATGACGCCAGGCTCCTGGTTGAACGGTTGCGGCGGACCAAGCTGATGCAGTTGTCCGATGAGGACAGGCATTTTTTGCTGAAAATTGCGCTCCGGTTTACACCCGGCCGACATACCCTGGTAGCGATTCCCGGCATTCTCAAAGATCTGATCCTGGAAGCAAGGGCGTTGATCCGGGAGAGTATTGGTAAGGATATGCCATCAGCGTTTTCTTTTTATCAGCTTTCCGATTACATTTACTCCCAGACAATCATGAACAATATCCTGTTCGGACAAACCAAAACATCCAATCCCAAGGCGCTGGATATGATCGATCAGAGCATCATCCAGTTGATTATTGAAGAAGATTTCCTTGAAACCATCGTTGATATCGGGATGCAGTTTCAGGTTGGCAGCAAGGGGGATAAACTTTCCGGTGGCCAGCGCCAAAAACTGGCCATTGCCCGGACATTTCTCAAATCGCCCCGGATCATGATTATGGACGAAGCCACATCCGCCCTGGACAACAAGTCTCAGACACGTATTCAAAACCTTCTGGAAACGCGCTGGAAAGGAAAGTCCACACTGGTATCGGTGGTACACCGTCTGGATATCATCAAAAATTATGACAAGGTGGCTGTCATGAAGGCGGGAAAAATCATCGAAACAGGGGCTTATCATGAACTCATTGACAAGAAAGGAGCCTTGTATGAACTCGTCGGTGGAAAAAAGTGAACCATGTCAGGTCTGTGAGTTTCAGGAAAATTTGAATATCCTCAGAGAGATATATTTTTTCTCTGTACTTCCCCTTGAAGTATTAAAGGTGTTTGCCTATTTGTGTACTCGCGAAAAATTTAAAACCGGAGATTACCTTTTTACGCAGGATGATGATGACGGACAGTCTTTCTTTTTTATTTCCGGCCAGGCGGAGTTGATCCGTACGGACAATGGCGTCGATGAAACCATCCGTACCTATAATGCCGGAGATTTTTCAGGCGCCTTGTCACTGCTGAGCAATACCCGAAGGTTATTTTCTTTAAAAGCCATATCGCCTGTGATCTGTTTGGTTTTAAGCCGCGAAAAATTCATTCACACCATGGATCAGCATCCTCAATATATGGGCAGTGTATTTCAGGCAATCATCGAAAAAATTCATGGCTGGGAGGAAATGTTTATTTCTGAACGTTCTGCGGGATGCAATGCATGCAGACGGAAAATTGGGGTCAGTCTGATATAATCGTTAAGGATCACGCATGGATATTATCGAAACAACGCAGAATCACATAACGGTTTTCAGTATATCCGGAAGGCTTGACTCGAGCTCTTCCCAGGAATT
>DAIEFO010000106.1 GCA_027325475.1 Desulfobacteraceae bacterium
CTGGCGCCGTTCTGGGATTATGGATCATAATGCTTCCGGAGTCAGGTATCTGTTATAACCCGATTCCGGCGGAATTGACATCCAACGTGTATTTGCGACAGCATCCGGGAAAGAATGGTAATATTTTGATGTTATTGATAAAAGGGAGTAATGTAACCATTCAGGATGAAAACGGTCCGTGGGCGAAGGTTGTCTATGAAACACATATCAAAAAATATGGGAAACTTACGGGATGGGTATCCCGGCAATATCTGAACGCTTTATCCACGTCACCTGTACCGGCAGCCGCCGTTTCATCTCCAGCCATTCCCGCGGCTGCGGCGACCGATACCGCAACCGCAGCACATCCTGTCGGCAACGCGCCGCAGAGCGCCCAGAACGTTTTGCCGGCAAATAGCGTTTCGGTGTCTTCCGCCCCGGCTTCGATGGCGCCGGGAACTGAAAAACAGGAGCCCATCGTTTCCACACCATTGCCGCCTGCCATACATAAATCGTATTCGATGCCGTTTTCGGTAGATGATGTCGCAGCTTTTTTCAGAAAATCCAAACAGACACAGGCCGCGGGAGCCGAAACCCTGATGCCGGAAACGGGTGCAGAGAAAGTTTCCACCTATGATGTCATCAAAATTCTCACCCGGTTGCTGTTTGAATTTTCCATGGTTTGTATTTCCTGCATGGCGCTGGTTTTTTCCTATTCAGCGATACGTGTCGCCCGCTCGATGCACTATCAGCAATAACGGGATGAGCGAAAACAGATCGATGGCGTTTCGTACGTCAAATTTTTGACGACTTCATGCTGAAAGGATTTAAAGATGCAAACCAATATGAGTATTGAAGACTACATCAACAATGTTTCCGGAAGGCTTAAGGTTTTCAGACAGGATATGAAAACTCAGAGCAATACACCGTCGGAATCCTCAAGCAAGTTTAACGGAATTCTTTCAACATTCAAAAGGCCCGTCAGCGATTCTGCACCCAAAGAACTCAAGGGAATGACTCTTGATGATTATCGAAAACATTCTTCGATTGCAGTACCTTATTATGCGCCGTTGACACCTCCGGGAGCTGTGCCGGCGCCATCTTCCAAGCCACAGGAAAGTTCATCCGGAACCCCAGGCGTTCAACCGGCGCAAAATATCGGGGCACAATCTTCAGCGCTTCCAGTCAGAAAATCCATGGCGGATATCAAAAATTCTCTTTATGGATATGCACCAGCGGCGGAGAAGGTATCCACATTTCAGCGATCGTCCGGCAATACACAATGCAGTGAAGCCATTGAAAACGCCATTCAGGAAGCGGCTGCCAGATATCAGCTTCCGCATCAACTGATAAAGGGCGTTATCGAGGTGGAATCCAATTATGACAGCACGGCTGTCTCGCCGGCAGGGGCGCAGGGGCTGATGCAGTTGATGCCCGGAACCGCCCGTGATCTGGGTGTCACACAGCCGTTTGACATTCGACAGAATATTGACGGGGGGGTGCGGTATCTGCGAAAAATGATGGATATGTTCGGAGGGAATGTCAAAAAGGCGCTTGCCGCCTATAACGCCGGGCCTGAAACCGTCAAACGGTATAACGGTAATGTGCCTTTCAGTGAAACCCGGCAATATGTGAACCGGGTGCTGAACAACCTTGATTCCGAGGTGTGACGAGCCGCCATGTGGTTAAATGTGCAGCCTTTTTTTGAAATATTCACGCTGCATGATATAGATCAATTCTGTCAGTGCTTTTTCCTCAGATTTATCCATGTCGATGAAGTGAAGCGCACAGAAGGTTTCACTGATATCCGGCTTTTCTTCAACCCGAACGACGATCGCCTTGCGGATTTTCAACCGCTGGGACTCTGAAAATTTTGAGCGAAAAATCAGCTCGATATCTCTCAGTGAATCACCCGAGGCGATATCGAGGTCAGGCTTTTCAATAAGCGGGTGCCTGACAAGTGCGCAGAACGATCCTCCCAGACTCAGATTGATGACCTGATTTTCAATATTGACGCCGTTTTTGTAAAAACTCATTTGTGTCCCTGGCGGCACATCGACTCTGAAATTTCTTCGGAGTTGTTTGCGTTCAATGCTTTCGGGAAACGTAACCCATATTTCCTTGGAGTCAATTCGAAAGATCAGTGTGTGAAAAAAGTAAGGGAGTCTGTCCACCCCGGTGAATTCGAAATGAACCTGTTTCCCGTGTTCGGGAGCGATATCTTCCGAAAAGCCTTCCGGGCGATCGATGATAAAGAATTTTTGGTCCCCTTTTGACCGGATATCATCGATGATGGTCAATTGCTCGAAATCGTTTTCCGGCAGCCTCATCCGGATAAATGTTTTTTCGTTCCTGAGTTGTTCGATGATGAAAAGAACCTGTTTGCCGGCGATGTGATCCTGGTGTTTCATACAAATCCCGTGACATCTATTTTAACAGTTTATCGGAAATCCGATATTTTTCTATTTTTCTATATACGGTGGCGGTGTTGATTCCAAGAATGCGGGCCGCCTTGATACGGTTGCCTCCGGTTTCCTGAAGTACCCGGAGAATATGCTGTTTCTCTATTTCCTCAAGGGTCATAAGCCCAGGGACTTCGTCAGCGGCGTCTGGAGCCGATGCGTTCAGACTCAGGACGGACGAAGTGGTCAGCACCCGGGATTTTTCCAGTAGCGCGGCAGACGCCATCATGTTTTCCAGTTCCCGAATATTTCCGGGAAAAGAATAATTCAAAAGTTTCTGTTCCAGATCCGGAGCCACGGATTCAATGGGCTCAGACATGTTCCTGCCATACATTCCAATGAAATGCATGGTAAGGGGAAGAATGTCTTTTTTTCTTTCCCGGAGCGGTGGAATTTTAATGGTGTACATACTCAGCCGGTAAAATAAATCCGCTCTGAAACGCTCCTGTTTTACCTCATCCAGAATATCCCGGTTGGTTGCAGCCAGGATGCGGACGTCAATTTGTTGACTGCTGGTGCTGCCCAGCCGGTAAAATTCCTTTTCCTGCAAAACCCGCAGCAGCTTTCCCTGCAACGACAGGTCTAGCTCGGATATTTCGTCCAGAAACAGCGTTCCGCCATGAGCTTCCTCAAAAAAACCCTTTTTCTCGTTCATTGCATTGGTATAAGCGCCTTTGGCATGCCCGAAAAAATCATCTTCGAAAAGCGTTTTAGTGAAGGCCGCCATGTTGACGGCAACAAAAGGCGCGGATGCCCGGTTGCTCAGTTTGTGTATCATTCGGGCCATCAGTTCTTTTCCTGTGCCAGATTCGCCGGTGATGATCACGCTGTAGTCTGTAGGGGCGACCGCTTCGATCTGATGGAATACGAGGGACATGGATTCATCTTCTGCAACGATATCCTGAAACGCCTCCGGATGCGCCAGATCTGAAAAGGATCGGCTGGATGCGAACAGCGCGACGTCCTTGCGAAGGTTGTAACGTTCCAGCGCCCGCTGAACGATGGTTATCAAATTCGTGCTGTTGACGGGTTTGATCAGATAGTCGGCAGCCCCAAGCTTGATGGCCTGAATCGCTGTGGACACCTCATCTGTGGCTGTCACAATCAGGCACACCGTATCCGGAAACTGGGCCTTGATTTTCTCTAAAAGCTCCATGCCGTTGATGTGGGGCATTACCAGATCCAGAAGAACAATCTGGTAGGGATGCTTGCGGAATATGTCCATCACCAGACGGCTGTCTGAAACAACATCCGGTTCCGGCAAATCGGCGCTGAGCAGTGTGGCCTTGATGCTCAACAGCAGCCCGGCGTCATCATCGACAATCAGGATCGGCGATGTATCCGACACAGATTTCATGCCATAAACTCCGTTTTCAACGTCCGATAAACCAGTTTTTTAAGGTATCAAGATATTATCAACCCGTTTCACAAAATCTTCCAGATCAAACGGCTTGTACAGGACATCGATGAATCCGAACTGCGAAATATCCTCAACCAGAGGATGTCCTTCATGGCCGGTGATAATCATGACATTCATATCCGACAGCACCGGGTCATTTTTCAGCACCCGGCAGACTTCGATGCCGTTCATTTCAGGCATAAACAGATCCATGACCAGCAGATCGGGACGATTGGCGCCCAGCCGGATACAGGCTTCGATGCCATTGGAAGCTTCCTCGACGATATAAGGCCGGTGTTGAACCAGCACATCCCGCAACAATTCCCGAATCAGGGGGTCATCATCCACCACCATGATCCGGAGCGGTTTTCGTTTTAATACGGATGGCAGTAAAATCGTGAAAGTCGTACCTTGATCGGGCTGGCTTTCAAAGCTGATGGATCCCTGATGTGCCTTGACAAGGTTGTAAGACACGGAAAGCCCCAGACCGGTGCCACCCTTATCCTGCTTGTCCGTTATAAAAGGATCGAAAAGCTTGTCGGCGATCTCGCTGTTGACGCCTTTGCCGTTGTCATCGACAACGATTGAGATGAAACCGTCCTGCCGCCGCAGCCGGGTTATGATTCGAATTTTACCATGATCGTGTTCGATGGCCTGAGATGCGTTGATGATGAGGTTCAAAATGACCTGTTCGATATTCTGGAGATTTCCCGGAATAGCCGGAAGATCGTTTTCCATATCCAGTTCGATGGCGACGTTCATTTTTTTCAATGTGGGTTGTGACAATCGTATGGCATTTTCCACTGCCTGATTGATTTGAAACGGCGCTTTGTCGGAACGGGCCGAAAACCTGGAGAAACTCTTCAGCCCGGCGACGATTGCCGCCACCCGTTTGCTGGCCATGTCCATATCCGAAATGAGCTGCAGCAGGTTGTTTTCAAGAAAATCGCAGGTCAGACCGCCGTATTTTTTCTGGGGCTGTCGTGAGCTCTGTTCCTTGATAATCGGGAGCATATCAGCCCATATTTTTTCCAGAAGCGGAAGATTGTACATGATCAGGTTGATGGGGTTGTTGATTTCATGCGCCACACCGGCTACCAGCGAGCCCAGAACATCCATCTTCTGTGCCTGGTACAATTGATTCAGCAACTGGCTGCGGTCCGTATGATCCAGCAGGCTTTCAACCGCGCCGACAACCTCACCGTCGGCATCACGGATAAGTGCTGCAACAAAAATGATATTACGTTTTTCGCCTTGAATGACAATGTCGTCGGAAGCTTCATAGGCTTCTGGAATGATCGTGCTGTGGCACAGATTTTTAGCATCGTACCATTTATGAATGGCATCTTCATCCATATTTAAAACCAGATCCGACAGAAGCGGCCGGTACGGTCCTCCATACAACATCCGTGAGTCAAGACGATGGAACAATACTTTTTCCCGAGGAGTGCTGGTCAGTATTTCACAAGCCCGGTTCCACAGCACTACCTGATGCTGTAAATTGATGGCAAAGGCCGGCATCGGCGTTCCGTCCAGAAGGGATATACACCACTGGCTTTTGGTTTTAAAGCTGCCGTTCTGGCTGCAGCCATCACCGCACGGCGCATTATGGCAAATTTCTTGAGAGCAGGACATGATTGAAAACTCCTCCCTGTGGCGCTGCACCTTCCATCATGCACGTGCATATGGGGCACGTATTTTATTGTTTGAGATCATAGCGCGTCTTGATGTCATTATTTACGAACGGCGGAAGTGTATAACAGGCGTTTTCTCAAATCAACCCCATATGGAAACGACAAATGAAATCTGTCCTCAAGTTTGTTGCTGAAGTGCCGATAAACCATAACGAGCGGGTTGTGATAAACTGGGCTGATCTGGTAATGTGTTGCGAAAAGAGAATAAATTTGGATGGATGTGGTTAATATCTATTGATATTTGTTTTAATATCATGTGATAATTCTTCTGTATGCTGTTTGTGACCAGCGATGGTTGTCATGAACAGCATCTGCGATGTATCAATCCTTTCAGAAATAACGATTTCATCAGGCAGTCCAATTTCAGCATGGTGTTGTATTGTTTGTCATGGCGGTGTTCCATGGCTTTGCAGACAGGATGTCCGTGTCTTGAAACTCCATAAAAAAGGGGAAAATATGAAAAAAAAGAGCCTCAGCTTTAAATTATTGGCAGGTGGTTCTCTGTGTGTGCTGTTGCCGCTGTTGGCGCTTGGCGGTTTTTCCAATGTGCGCTTGTCCCGCGACATGAAGATCAGTCATGAACAAAACGCTGTCAATACCGCCAAAAGTATCGCCACATTGATTCAGGTGATGCTGAAGGATGAGACCAAACTGGCCGAAGATCTGGCGGTTGGAAATACCACGGTGGATGTCGCTGCCAAGGTTGCGGCGTCTGGTATTGATGCGTCCGCATCGGATATTCAGAATCTGGATCACAAACTGGCTGCCGCCATGAAGCAGATCGGAGATCAGTACGAGACTGTTTTTGTCTGCAACCCGGACGGCGTTATTTACGCCGATGGCACGGGAGGTGACTACAGAGGCATTTCCATCAAGGACCGGGATTATTTTCAGAGCGCTAAAAACAATAAAGTCAATCTGACAACCCCAATCAAGTCCCAAAAAACCGGCAGAGCGGCGTTGCCGGTGTGTGTTCCGATTTATTCGAATGCCGGGCAGTTTGTCGGCGCATTAGCAACGGTCGTGAAGCTGGATTCCCTGTCCGAGAGTATTCTGTCCACCAAAATCGGCAAAACCGGATATCCGTTTGTGGTGGATAAAACCGGTCTGCTGGTGGTTCACCCCAACCCCAAGAATGTGTTGACATTGAATCTGGCTACCCTCAAGGATATGAAAGATATTATGGAGAAGATGCTGGCGCATCAGACGGGAGTGGATACCTATATTTTTGAAGGCATCCACAAAATTGCTGGTTTTGCGCCGGTGGCGTTGACAGGATGGAGCGTTGGGACGACCCAGCCGGTGGATGAATTCATGGCATCGGTATATGCCCTGCGTAACGCCATGATCATGATCACAGCGATATTTCTGGTAATAGCGCTTCTGGCGATCTGGTATTTTTCCCGTACGATTTCAAAACCGCTGACCGTTGTTATTGACGGGCTCAACGAAGGCGCGGATCAGGTGGCCTCAGCGGCCGGTGAGGTGTCATCTTCCAGCCAGACGCTGGCGCAAGGGGCGTCCGAACAGGCGGCGTCTATCGAAGAAACTTCGGCGTCTCTGGAAGAGATGTCTTCCATGACCAAGCAGAACGCCAACAACGCGGCGCAGGCCAATGCGCTGATGCAGGAAGCCGGCGCCAGTGTTCAGACAGTGTCTAAGTCCATGTCCGAATTGACGGCGTCCATGAGCGATATTTTAAAAGCCAGCGATGAAACGTCCAAGATCATTAAAACCATCGATGAAATCGCTTTCCAGACCAATCTCCTGGCGCTGAACGCCGCAGTTGAAGCTGCGAGGGCAGGGGAGGCTGGCGCAGGGTTTGCGGTGGTGGCCGATGAAGTTCGCAACCTGGCGCTTCGGGCTGCGGAAGCCGCTAAAACGACATCGTCTCTGATCGAGGGGACTTCAAAGAAGGTCAAGGAAGGGGCCGAATATGTCCA
>DAIEFO010000107.1:0-1829 GCA_027325475.1 Desulfobacteraceae bacterium
ACACGAACAATGAATTTTAGGGTTGTCCGGGGTGTGCGTGGGATTTAAGGAGATATCGATATGCGAATAAAACGGGGTTTTAAAGCGAGAAGACGTAGAAATAAAGTACTGAAACTGGCCAGAGGGTTTCGTGGAGGTCACAGCAAGCTTTTTCGTACGGCAGCCGATACAGTTGACCGGGCGCTGGCATATGCTTACCGGGATCGCAAGGCCAAAAAACGGGATTTCCGGAGCCTTTGGATTGCCAGAATCAATGCGGCTACCCGTATGAACAGCCTGTCATACAGCAAGTTTATGCACGGTCTCAAAACGGCAGGGATTACCCTTGATCGTAAAGTGCTGGCGGAACTGGCGATTGCGGATCCGTCCGGATTTTCCGCATTGGTCAACACGGCTCAGCAGGCCTGTTGAATCTGGAAATGTCCGCATCGAGATAATTTTGTGAAAAGTCCGATTCCAGCGTTTAACCATAAACATGGCTTCTAAGATAAAATGATTTTGGGGAAGACCTCAGAAAGGGGACAGATCTTTTGACAGGTCGTTTCTGACGGATAGCTTCCCTGAATTTTTATCTTGAAAGCTGTAACGTCGCAGCATTAAATACTGCAGACGTTCCGTGCCGACAGGCGCGGGGGTGGTCTGGTTTTGGACTTTTTTTGTTGCTGTTTAGAGAACGTTACGAAGTCGCAGATGACGGATGGAACGTGTATTGCGGGTCTTCCTGTGATGGTCGTATGGAGCATGCGCGTCTATCGCCGGACCGGTGCATAGCGGGACAAATCGTGGAACAACAGATAGAGAAGATTTATCAGGAGGCGCTGTCTCAGGTGCAGGCGTCTTCGCAGGCTGATCAGGTGCAGTCCCTGATGGTACAGTATCTGGGACGAAAAGGGCTGGTGACTCAGTTTCTGAGGAATGTTTCGCGGCTCCCTGCCGAGCAGCGCCCCCAGGCAGGCAAGCGTGCTAACGACGTTAAAAAAGTTCTTGAAGAGGCTTTTCAGAAACGGCTTCAGGAAATTGAAGACAGTCAGGTCGCGGAAGACATCGGCATAGACGTTTCGCTCCCAGGCCGCGCCACATTTCGTGGTTCTGTACACCCCATTACGCAGATCACCCGCCGGATCAGCGATATTTTTTCCCGGATGGGATTCGACATCGCCGAAGGTCCTGAAGTCGAACTGGATCATTACAATTTCGAGTGCCTGAACATCCCCAAAAATCATCCTGCAAGGGATATGCAGGACACATTTTATGTTTCCGAGTCCATCGTCCTGAGAACTCACACCTCACCGATCCAGGTCCGGTACATGGAAAAGCATGCGCCTCCGATTCACATCATTGCGCCTGGCAAGGTCTATCGCTGTGATTCAGATATCACCCATACGCCCATGTTTCATCAGGTGGAGGGACTTGTGGTCGGCGACGGCATCACATTCGGGGATCTGAAAGGGATTTTGACGGCGTTTGTTCATCAGATGTTTGATACGCAGACCAGCCTCAGATTCAGGCCCAGCTTTTTTCCGTTTACAGAACCCAGTGCGGAAGTCGATATCCTCTGCGTCATGTGCCGGGGAAAAGGGTGCCGGGTCTGTAAACAGACCGGATGGCTGGAAGTACTCGGTTCCGGTATGGTGCATCCGGCTGTTTTTGAAAATGTGGGATACGACACGTCCCGCTACTCGGGATTTGCATTCGGGATGGGTGTTGAACGTATTGCCATGCTCAAATTCGGCATCGATGATATCCGGAAATATTATGAAAACGATATCCGCTTTCTCAGACAGTTCTGATATGGCTTCAAAATAAACGGGCCGGTTTTGTGTTCTGCC
>DAIEFO010000107.1:2196-7387 GCA_027325475.1 Desulfobacteraceae bacterium
CAGGAACGAGTCTTCCAGGCGGCGACGTTATCGAAGCTGGCGTCATACGCGGGGAGACGTCATCAGGGATGTTGTGCAGCGAGGCGGAACTCGAACTGGGACCAGATCGGAGCGGTATCATGATACTGGATGAATCGCTGACGCCTGGAGAATGTCTGGCTTCTGCGCTAAAGCAGTCGGATACGGTTCTGGAAATCGGCTTGACGCCAAATCGTGCGGATTGTCTCAGCTTTATCGGGATTGCCAGAGAAGCTGCCGCCATACAGAATGTCTCTTTGCAGTTTCCTGAAATTCAATTGCCGGAAAACGGCGACGATATCCGTCAACGGACATCTGTGGACATTCAGGCGCCGGACCATTGTCCTCGTTACAGCGCCAGGGTTATCAGCCATATTACCGTAGGGCCATCCCCTTTCTGGCTCAGGGACAGGCTCATATCGGTCGGTATCCGGCCCGTCAACAATGTGGTGGATATTACCAACTTTATCATGATGGAGACTGGGCAGCCACTGCATGCATTCGATTTTGATCGCCTGGCGGATCATCGCATTATCGTGCGAAGGGCTGCCTCCGGAGAATCGTTTGAAACGCTCGATCACAAAACGCGCATGTTGAACGACGACATGCTTATGATTTGTGACGGCGAAAAACCGGTAGCCATTGCAGGCGTCATGGGAGGCTGTAATTCTGAAATCGGCCCGGATACCCGAGCGGTCTTAATCGAAAGCGCATGCTTTAATCCTGCCAGCATCCGGAAAACCTCCAAGCATTTTGGGTTGAATACAGATGCCTCTCACCGTTTTGAACGCGGCGTCGATCCGGAAGGAACACTGTTTGCGCTGGACAGGGCGGCTGCGCTGATGGTGGAAATATGTGGGGGAAGCTGCAGCCGTGGCTGTATCGATGAATATCCGGGGGCTGCGGTTCGAACGCCGATTCCTTTGAGCGCGGAGGCCGTCAACCGCCTTCTGGGGACAAGTCTGGATGTCCGGAACATGGATGATTTGCTGCGGTCCATCGGCTTTGAGGTAAAATCCGTCTCGGCCGATTTGCGGGAAGTATTGCCGCCGTCGTTCCGGGTGGATGTGTCCAGAAGCGTCGATCTGGTAGAAGAAATTGCCCGATTATCGGGTTACGCTCACATTCCTACGACATTCCCGATAATCCCGGAAGGCGTACCGGCCGGATTCAGCCATCGGAATTGCAAACGTCAACTGTTGGAGCTGATGACCGGGTTCGGATTTTCGGAAGCAATCACTTACAGCTTTGTGCATCCTCGTGCCTGCAGGCATCTTCGGCTGCGGCCTGATGACATCCATATGCGGACGCTTGAGATATTGAATCCCCTGACGGAAGATCAAGGCGTCATGAGGACTTCGCTGATTCCAGGGCTGCTGGATACTGTCTATTACAACATCACCCAGCAGTCCAGAAATTTGAAACTTTTTGAAATCGGCAATGTGTTTATCAGTAACGGCCAGAATGCCTTGCCGGACGAAACAGAAATGCTGGCCTGCGTATGGACCGGCGTGCGTCACGATGTTTCATGGCATGCCGCTGATGCCGCCTGTGATTTTTACGACTTGAAAGGTGTTGCCGAAGCGCTTCTGCAGGCGCTACATGTTCATCAACCGGTATTTACTCGAATTACGGATATGTCGCGGCCGTATATGAAGATGGGCTATGCGGCGCATATTCTTTGTGATGACAGGGTGATCGGATGTGTGGGGCAGATTCATCCGGAAACGCTTGCCGCTTTTGGTGTCAAACAGCCGGTATATGGCGCGGAGATAAATATTCAGCGCCTGTTTGCAGAGATTCCGGAAGTGCGGCATGCGATGGCAGTTCCCAGGTTTCCTTCGGTGTCGCGGGATGTTACGCTGATCATATCCAGAAGCATCGAATCCATGCAAATTCTTCAGGCGGTCCAGGAAATGAATGAACCGCTGGTGGAACAGGCGCTTCTGTTCGCTGTCTTTGAAGGGGGGCGTCTGCCGCCCGGCAAAAAAAGTGTTTCATTCAGGTTTATATATCGATCTGCCGAAGAAACACTGGAAGATGGCGTTGTCAACAATCTGCATACAACCATTTCCGGCAGGCTTATCCAGAAATTTGACGCGCTGCTGCCATAGATGGGCTCAATGTATGTGAATCGTGAAACATATTGACAATCCGACCATTTTATCATAAAAGTAAAACGATAATCAGCGGGTATAGCTCAGTTGGTAGAGTACAAGCTTCCCAAGCTTGGTGTCGCGAGTTCGAATCTCGTTGCCCGCTCCATTGTGTTATTTGAGTTTATTCACCCTGTGGATGGCAAGACGGTGCTGGTTTTTCTGCTCTAAAATAGGGGTATAGATACTGGGGCACGGCAGGTGCACACAGTATAGTGCTAATCATGAGAGATAGAGCAGGCAGTGACTGGTTTCAAGATTTGCCTTGCCATCAAGAGTTGTAATATGCGACGTTTTCTATCCTGTGTGGTGGGGTTGTAGTATGTAATTTTTTTGGGGTTTATTACATCGGACATATGTTGGTCTCACTGCATTGAAGCGAAAGGAAACGGGCGATAGCCCGTTTTTTTATTTTTAATGACTGAAAAATTCGACAGGCAGAGTCACTCGCGAAAAAGAGAGAAGGCACCGGAAGCCCCCGTCGCGCTTCCCTCCCGTCTAAAAAGGGAAGAGATCGTGGCGAAGGTCAACGAACTGGCTGCCCCTCTTTGTGATTCAGAGGGGATGGAACTGGTTTTTGTCGAGTATCAGCGTGAGCCTTCCGGAAACATACTTCGAATCTATATTGACAAGCCGGGAGGCGTTTCTCTTCAGGACTGCACGGTGATCAGCCGGCAATTGAGTGATCTGCTGGACATTCATCTGGATGCCGATGTGAATTACCATCTTGAGGTTTCATCCCCAGGGTGTAACCGTCCGCTCGGAAAATTTTCAGATTACATCCGGTTTAAAGGTCATCAGGCCAGGATCAAGATATGTCCATCGATGGATGGGCAGAAAAGTTTTACCGGTCTCCTGTCTGGCGTAACACAGGAGGCTGTTACGATACTGATTGGTGACAGAACCGTTGAAATTCCCTATTCAAGCATTACCCGGGCAAGGCTGGTTAATTATAACGGAGATATCTGATGTTCATTACTGACATAAAGCGCGTGGTTGAACAGATAAGTCGAGATAAAGGAATTGACAGGGATATCCTGATCAAAGCCCTTGAAGAAGCGCTGAAATCCGCAGCCAAAAAAAAATTCGGGAACCGGATAGACATTGAAACGCAATATAATTCCAAAACCGGAGAAATTGAGGTTTTCCAATTTAAGGAAGTCGCCGAACAAATTACCGATCCTGAGATACAGATAACACTGGAGGAAGGACGAATACTGGATCCGGAATGTGAAATCGGAGACAGTCTCGGTGTGAAGATGGATACAGCGCTTTTTGGTCGAATTGCAGCCCAGTCCGCCAAACAAGTCATTATCCAGAAAATGAAGGATGCTGAAAGAGAGGCGGTCTATTCCAGCTTTATCGAAAGAAAAGGCGATATTATCAATGGAATTGTTCAGCGCATCGATCATGGAAGCATCATCGTTAATCTGGGGCAAACAGAAGCCGTGCTTTCAGCAGATCAGCAGATTCCGAAGGAAACCTATCGGAGAGGTGACAGGATACGTGCATATATTCAAGATGTCAGAGAAGATCCTCGGGGGCCTCAGATCATCTTGTCCCGGACGCATCCAAATTTTCTGATCAATCTTTTTAAGACCGAAGTTCCTGAAATCAATGAAGGAATTGTTGTCGTTAAAGGAGCGTCCCGTGAACCGGGGATTCGCGCCAAGATTTCAGTGGTTTCCTCTGATTCGGATATCGATCCTGTTGGCGCCTGTGTCGGTGTTAAGGGAAGCCGGGTGCAAAGTGTTGTGCAGGAGCTTCGTGGTGAAAAAATCGATATTATTCCATGGCATATGGATGCCGCCAAATATGTGTGCAGCGCGCTGGCTCCCGCTGAAATTCTCAGAGTGATCATAGACGAAAATAAACATGGCATGGAAGTTATCGTTCCGGATGAATTTCTGTCTATCGCAATTGGGAAACGGGGGCAGAATGTGCGACTGGCATCCAAATTGACCGGATGGCAACTGGATGTGAAAAGCGAGAAACAGTACAATGATCTGATGAAAGAGCATTATGAGCGGCTGATTTCTTTGCCTGGTGTCAGTACCGCTCTGGCGGATGCATTGTGCAAGAAGGGTTTCTATTCCGTCGAAGAATTGGGACATGCTGCCGTTGAAGATCTGGCGGATATTCCCGATATGGATGAAACCCTGGCGACGACACTCATTGAGGCAGCAAGACAATCGTTTTCCGGTTCACAGCGCAGGCGTAAATCTGTAGAAAAAACAAACATATCTGCCAGACAGACCCAAACCGAAACAGAAACACAGCAGACGGATGCTGAATGAAAAACATCCGTATCAGAAAGCCGAACGGTGTGCAGAGTGGCGCTCAAAGCTCTAGTATCCAATAATTTGAGAGGGGGGGAAATGGCAAAAATCAGGGTATTTGAACTTGCCAAGGATCTGAACATAACCAACAAAGTACTGCTCGAAAAAATGCAGGAACTGAATATTTCTGTCATAAGCCATCTCAGCTCTCTGGAAGATGAAGATGTAATAAAAATCAGGGAAAATGTTCTTGGCGGAAAACGGAAAAAAGCCGAAGAAGCCAGGGTGAAGCCAACCATTATCCGCAGGCGCAGGGATGTTCCCCCCGAACCAAAGCCCAGCGCAGAAGAAGGCGCCGTTCCCGTATCGGACGCGGATGTTACGCCTGAATCCGCTGAGGCCGGGCTTGTTGAAAAACCGCGAGATATCGGGCTGTCGTCAGTGGAAGAATCGATTCACGTATCCAAAGCCCCAGTTCCTGTGGTTCCGGGTGCGGAAACGCATCGTGCGCCGGAAGAAGCTGTGAAAAAATCGCACGTGGCGCAAAAACCGGCTTCCGGTAGTGAAATTCAGCAGCCTGTAAAACGCCGCCGCGCCGAAATTCCTGCCAAAATCATTGCTCCTGCAGTGAAGTCGCCCGTTTCTGTGATAGAAGCAGTTCCTCCTGCCGAGGCTCCGGCTGCAACGACTGTCATTCCATCCTCTTCAGCGTCTTTGGAAAGATCCGAGGTGAAGGCT
>DAIEFO010000108.1 GCA_027325475.1 Desulfobacteraceae bacterium
GAGGAATGAAGCGTACTTGTGGTACGCTGCAATGACGAAGGATGCGGCGCAACGCAGCATGCGGACTTTTTACGAAGCCGTCAGTCTTTACAACAACGCTCTACACTTACAGAGAGGCGATACGCATATGACAAGCATTACAGCGGCACTGTATATTGGCGGAAGTGCGCTGATGGCGCAGCAGACGGCCATCAGTGTGACCGGCCAGAATATTTCAAATGCCAACACCACCGGCTACTCCCGTCAAACCGTGAATTTTGAAAATACATCTGTTCAGACTTCGGAAGGAACCATGGGAACCGGTGTCAAAGTGACAAGCGTCAGCAGGGTGGTTGATCAATTTATCAACGCCGGCATCAACACGGCGCTCCAGCAAAAAGGCACCTGGGAAGGCATGCAGCAGGCGACGAACCAGACGAACAATATTTTCACCGAAACATCCACTCAGGGCATCAGCTATCAGATGAGTCAATTCTGGAATGCGTGGCAGAAGGTATCCAACGACCCTTCCAGTTATTCGGCGCGTGCTGCGCTGGTCAGCCAGAGTCAGACACTGACCGGTAATATCCAGAACGTATATAATTCGTTGACTCAGGTACAGACAAATATGGATGGCTATGTGACGGATGCCGTAAGTCAGGTCAACACGATGGCATCCCAGATCGGCAAACTTAACGATCAAATCGCGCTGGCCGAAGCCTCCGGAGGTTCCGCCAATGATCTGCGGGATCAACGGGATACCTTGTTGAATCAACTTTCCGGAAAGATCAATTTCACATCCAGTGAAGATGCAACCACCGGCAGGGTCACCGTCACATTGGGAGATGGTCATGTGCTGGTCGGAACAACGCCTTACGGAAAGCTGACCACCACCACCAATGCTTCCGGATACAGCGATGTCGCCTGGGATACAGCCCCCACCACCGCCATCAACAGCAGCATCACGGCGGGCAATTTAAAAGGATGGCTGGATGCACGGGATACCACCGTGGCCGGATATAAAACCCAGCTCAATACCATGGCGACGCAGCTTATTCAAAGCGTCAACACACTGCACACCGCCGGAACGGGATTGGACAATTCCACCGGAAACAATTTTTTCTCCGGAACATCCGCATCCGACATTCAGGTGAACCCCACCATCGTCAGCAATGTAAATAAAGTTGCAGCGGCAGCGCCCGGTGCGTCTTCCAGTGTACTTAACGGAGACAGCACTCAGGCCGTCGCCATCGGCAATCTTCAGAACGCGCTCACGATGAGCAGCAATACGACAACATTCGGTAATTATTATAGTTCACTGGTAGCCAGTGTGGGTACAGACAGCAAAAACGCCACATCGAATCTCACCCAGCAGACGAGCATCGTCACTCAGATGCAAAATCTGCAGGCATCTGTTTCAGGCGTATCGACCGATGAAGAAATGGTCAATCTGATTCAGTATCAGCACGCATATTCAGCCGCTTCCAAACTGGTGAGCACCGTCAGTCAGATGATGGATACCGTTATCAGCATGGTGCAATAGCCACCTCGTAAAATCCATGCCGGACAATGGCGTTTTGAATAAAACAAGGACATGTATGGTTGGACAATCCATGGAGCAGCCGTCATCTTTCCGTGTTGACGATATCCTGCCGGTGATACTGAAAAAACTGGATAGCGGTGCCTCCTGCACCAAGGCAAAGCTTTATGCCGGATTTTACTCAGGAATCGGCGTGTCAGTGCTGGATGAAGAACCACCCGATGATACGATCAATCCCAAAATATGGAAAAAACTGGTTGCAATTGACACCAAATTGAATTTAGTACTGGAAAAGCTGGTTCAACACAGCGAGGGATTCTCTCAGGCGGAAGACAGGAAGGTATCTGTCAGTGATGAAGACATCCGGATTGTCACTCCTGAAACATTCGTTTCTGATGATTTTCTTGAAATGAAGCTGCTGCTGCCGGTCAATACCCCTACCTGGGTCATCCTCTACGGCAGGGTAACAAATGTCATCCCTGTCGCGTCCGGTCAGAATGAAGTCAGTGTGAAGTTTTCCGAAATGGATGATGATATACGGCAGGTGGTAGGGTTTTACATCATGAATCGTCAGCGGGAGATTGTTCGAAAACTCAGATCATCACATTAACTAACAGGATATCTCAATTTCATGTTCGCCATCATCGGGATTTGTGCTGTTTTCGCCGCCATCGGTCTGGGTTATCTGATGGAGCATGGCCACTTCAGCGTTCTGTTTCAACCCGCAGAACTGATCATTATCGGAGGTGCTGCTTTTGGCGCGTTCATCATCTCATCGCCCAAAAAAGTGCTGTCACTGACGTTGAAATCCATCAGCAAGGTATTCAGCAGCCATGAAAAAGACCAGAAAGCCTATGTAGAGCTGCTGCTGCTGCTCAATGAGATTTTTTACAAGGTCAAGCGGGAAGGATTTCTTGCTATCGAGTATGATATCGACAACCCGGATTCCAGTGAGGTATTCAAAAAATATCCAACCGTCGTTTCCAGCAGCTCAACCGTCGATTTTATTTGCGATAATTTTCGCACCATCATTTCTTCAAATATGACCCCTCACGAGCTGGAGAGTATGATGGAAACCGATATGACCGCCCAGGAACATGACGCCATGATTCCGTCAACCGCCCTGACCAAAGTGGCGGATGGCCTGCCCGCGCTGGGCATCGTCGCCGCGGTGCTGGGCGTGGTGCTGACAATGGGCAAGATCAGCGAACCTCCCGAGGTATTGGGGCACAGCATTGCATCCGCACTGGTAGGCACGTTCCTGGGAATTTTGCTCAGTTATGGGCTTGTTGGCCCCATGGCCACCCATCTGGAAAATTCGGCCCAGGATCATGAAGCCTATCTGAATGTCATCAAAACCGCGATTGTGGCCATGGCCAGCGGGGCGGCGCCCCAGGCAGCCGTGGAATCCGCCCGAAGGGCTATTCCCGGTACATGCAGACCGGGTTTTAACGAATTGAATGAGGAGATTAAAAGTTGGAAGGACAACCAATAATCATCAAAAAAGTGGTCAAGGGGCACGGAGGCCACCACGGCGGCGCCTGGAAAGTAGCCTATGCCGATTTTGTGACTGCCCTGATGGCTTTTTTTCTGCTTATGTGGCTGCTGGCAATGGTATCTCCCGAAAAACGGGCGGGCATTTCCAATTATTTCAAAACGTTTAATATCTTCGATAAAAGCGGGTTGTCATTTGTCGAAACAAAGTCAATGTCCAAAATCGGCGTCATGGAGGGACAAAGTATCAACAAACTGGACATGTCTGTCCAGGTTGACGAAGAGGTTGCCAGAAAAAGCGGCGAAGCGTTGATGGAAAGACTGAAACAGGAGATCGAAACCAAGCTTGCGGATTTAAAAGATCAGATTATCGTGGACACATTTGAAGGCGCGGTGCGGATTGAAATCCTGGATAAGGAAAATGGCACCATGTTTCCCATAGGCAGCGAGGAAATATCAGCCAACGCCAAACGCGTTCTGAAAACCATTGCTCCGGTCATCATCGCCAGTAAACGTAAAATCGCCATCGAAGGCCATACAGATGCGCTGGTATATGCCGCAGGCAACAAGTTCAGCAACTGGGAACTTTCCACAGAGCGGGCTTCCGCCGCCAGAAGAGAACTGGAAAAAGACGGTCTGCCGACAGACATGCTGGCGCGGGTTTCTGGATATGCCGCTACCCAGCCGCTGGTCAAGGACAATTTGTATGACCCCCGCAACCGGAGAATCAGCATTCTGCTGTTTTATAAATATCCCCAGATTGTCGAGGGTTCCATCCATGACATCACCACCCCAAAAAACGCTCCCGAAAATATCGTCCCACAGAAATAGAGGAGGAACGCTGTATGATGCGAATAACATCGAGTATGATGAGTGAAAATATCCTGAATTCCCTGCAGAAGAATACGGAAAGTCTCATGAAGGCCCAAACCGTTGTCTCTTCGGGTTTAAAAATCAACCAGCCTTCGGATGATCCTGTCGGCATGGCGGCCGCATTGAATTACAATGCGACGATATCTTCCGTAGATCAATACACCGGCAATATCAAGCAGGCAGAGACAACCCTGAATGTGGCAGATTCCACATTGTCGAGCATCAACAATCTGTTGACCCAGGCAAAGCAGATAGCCCTGCAGCAGGTCAACGGCACGATGAGCGCCACAGATCGCAGCGCCGCAGCCACCCAGGTACAGAGCCTGCTGGATCAATTCGTCCAGTTGGCCAACACCAAGCAAGGTAATTTTTATGTATTTGGCGGACGCAACACCACCACAGCGCCCTACGACACCACCAATCCGTCCAGCGGTTTTCAGGGAGATGACGGACAGATGCCTGTTGTCGTCGGAAATGGCGTTACGATAGACACCCACGTCAGCGGTAAAAATGCGTTCAGCGCAACCACCAGCAGCACTGCGGTGGATCCGGCGGTGGTGTTGAGCAATCTGATCACCGGTCTTAAAAACAATGACACCACCGCTATTTCCAATCAACTGACGCCGCTGGATACCGCTTCGACCCAGGTTGTCAATACCCGCTCCGGCATCGGCAACACCTTGAATCGGCTGGATGCGACGCAAAGCTATTGGAGTAGTTTCAAACTCAATATTCAAAAAGCCCTTTCAAACACAGAAGATGCGGATTTAACTCAAGCCGCCAGTGACCTGACGCAACAGCAAACCGCATATCAGGCTTCATTATCTGTGGCTGCTAAAATTATTCAACCCACGCTTCTTGATTTTCTGAAATGATAATGGATAATGTCATTCCATAGAAAGTGAACGGACCCATGAAAAAGTGGATATTGGGAATACTTCCGGTCGTCGTGCTGATGGCTGCTTCCTGCTGGGCTATCAGCACTGCGGACTTGCTGCGTCTGAAACGGGCAGGGATCGGAGACGCGGCGATCCAGACGATTATTCGTGAAAAAGTGGTGGAAACCTGTGCGTTTTCGGTTCAGGATCTGATTGATCTCAAAACCAAAGCCAGGCTTTCCGACAAAACGATTCAGCAGCTCGTCACCGCAAATTCGTTTTTAAAAGACCGCGCACCTGTGGTATATAGCAAAGACATTCAATCCATTCAATTTACAACGGCCGACGACATCATCAAATTGAAACAAGCCGGTCTGAGCGATGCGGTAATTCAATCCATCATCCTTGTCGGATCCGGCTCCGGCAGCGACTCAGACCGAGACAAGGCATGGAATATGCTGAATAATATGGGAATCATTGTTGATACTCGCAAAAAACCATGACAACATCATCACAAGCACTTACACCTGTCAATTATTTTCTGGAACCCGGATTTGTGGTAACCCCTTCGCACCCTACTGTTGTTTCCACCGTACTGGGATCCGGAGTTTCCATTTGTCTGTATGACCGAAAGCTGAAAAAGGGCGGCATGAACAGTTTTCAGTTTCCCATCATTCGTGAAAAAGGCAAAACCACCACCCGTTATGGGAATGTAGCCATCTGGGCTTTGATCCGAATGATGCTGGAAGATGGTTCCAAGCCCAAACATCTTGAAGCCCAGATTATCGGCGGCGCTCACAATCCGGAAGTATCAAAGCTCAATATCGGGAATGAAAACATCAAAATCGCCCGAAAAATTCTGATGAAAGAAAAAATTACGATCACTTCCGAAGACGTTGGCGGCATAAAAGGGCGAAAAATCGTGTTTTTAACCCATAACAATGAAATCGCGGTGTTTAAGGTGGACAAACTGCGAAAATCAGACTGGTATCCTTATGAAGACGACAGGGGTTCCTGATGAAGTCCTGCGACTGCCGACACTGCACCCATTATTTTATTACCTGGGATAAGTTGCAGCCTCATGGCTGCAAAGCTTTCGGCTTCAAGAGCCATGATATTCCATCGAAGGTCGTAGCGCAGAATTCATCCGGAAAGCCATGTCAGTTATTTATCAAAAAGCAGACATCTTCTGTTTCGGTGGCAACCAACCCATCCAGATAACCCATCGCAGGAAAGCAGATATCACCCGTTGCACTGTCTGCCATGACAACTACAGATGCAGGCAGATGCCTTTTCGTTTTTGGCGGGGCTCTTCAAAATCCAGTAAATATCCTCAGCCGTAGCCTTATAAATCATTCTGGGCAGATTTGCCCACAACCACGCATCAACATGAATATCGACGCCGTCGACAAATCGAACGGATGACGCCAACGTCTTTTGGTGATACACATTGTTAAAACAATAGATTTGTCGCTTGTGCTTTTTCATCAAGACCTCCCTGTCATGAATCTGTGCGGACATCAAGGATTTCCATATCCTTATCGCAGTATTTTTCGCAAAAACCGTCAGGATAGCCGTTTACTCTCTTCCTTGTGGAGAGGAGAGTAAACGGAAAATATGCCTGTCTCAGCCCACACCCTTTTCAAGAGACGAAATTTCCTGTGAACTTAAGACCTTGTCAATATCCAGAAGGATCTTGACGCATCCGCCGGTTTTGGCCATACCCAGGATGTAATCGGTATTGACGCGTGTTCCAAACACGGGTGTATTCTCGATATCGTCGCCTTTGATGTTGAGGACTTCAGACACCGCATCCACCACAATACCGATTTTAATCGCGCCGGATTGACCGGAAATTTCAACCACGATGATACAGGTTCGCTCTGTATAATCGATCTCCGGCATCCCGAATTTCAGCCGAAGATCCACTACCGGAATCACTTTTCCCCGAAGATTGACAACACCTTTCACAAAATCGGGCGTTCGCGGTACCGATGTGATTGGCATCATTCCGATGATTTCCTTGATCTTCAGAATGCCAATGCCATAATCTTCATTGGCCAGTGTAAATGTCAGATATTTTCCCTCACGATCTGTCGAGTCGGACATTGTCTCATCCAGTGATGCATTGATTGCATTTTTCACGATATACAGCCTCCTGTATGCGGGTTTTAGAAATCCTTCAGATCCGTTTCATCAAACGGAATGATGTCATTGGGATTCACCTCTTTTTTGCGCTGAAACCCCAAAGCCGCTTTTACGGGCGGCTTTGCCACCGGCTTTGATGATATCATGGGAAGCCTTGTTGAAGAAGACTTTTTTACTGCTGCACGCGGGGCAATCGTCGGGCGCTTGAGCTGCTGCCCGGATGGATGCCCGGCAGAGTCTCCCGAAACCAGGATCACCAGATCATTGACAATGGATTTCATCTGCTCGGCCTGCGCATTCATTTCTTCAGAGGCAGACGCCGACTCTTCCGCGCTGGCCGCATTTTGCTGCGTGACGCTCTCCATTTCTGAAACCGCGATATTGACC
>DAIEFO010000109.1 GCA_027325475.1 Desulfobacteraceae bacterium
ATGGTCTGCGGCATATGGCGGATATTCATCCGTTCGATGGGAACAACGCGGGGATCCTGCCGGAGCTGCCATGCCAGTTGACCATATCCCACATCCACCGCATACACCCGTGCTGCGCCATGTTGCAGCAGACAATCTGTGAAGCCGCCGGTGGAAGCGCCGACATCCAGACACACCATATCTTTCGGTGAAATATCAAAGGCATGCAGTGCGTGATCCAGTTTGAGCCCGCCACGACTGACAAACGGCATGTCCTCGCCTTTGACCGTAATCTCGGCATCCACTGGAACCGAATGACCAGACTTATCCACGACCTGGTTGTTGACCAGAACCTTTCCTGCCATAATCAGGGCTTGTGCGCGCTGTCTGCTGGCAGTTATCGCTTTTTCGACCATCAGACAATCCAGACGCATTCTGCTGTTGGTCATGACGAACTCTTGAGTCCCGATTGCTTGTCCAGAATCTGATGTGCCGCCTGAACAACAGCCTCGGCGTCAACGCCATATTTTGATCTCAAAAGTTTCTGCGGACCATGTTCCACAAAAATATCCGGAATCCCCAGCCGAATAACCTTACAGCCGCTGATCATATTATCGGCAAGGCATTCCAGCACCGCGCTGCCAAAGCCTCCTTGCAGCACATTTTCCTCCACCGTAACGATGCAGGATATTTTCTTGGCCAGAGAACAAATCAGCTCCGAATCCAGCGGTTTTACAAACCGGGCATTGACAATACATGCCGATATGTTTTCTTTCGACAGTATGTCATGGGCTATGAGCGCTTCCCCAACGGTTCTGCCCACAGCCAGTATCAGCACATCGGTTCCTTCTTTCAGGATTTCCCCTTTTCCGATGGGAAGCACCGTCCAGTTGGAATCAACAGCCACGCCCCAGCCTTGACCCCGGGAATAGCGCAAAGCGACAGGCCCCGGATATGCAATTGCCGTAGCCAGCATGGCGCACAATTCATTTTCGTCCTTGGGCGCCATTACCACCATGTTGGGAAGATTCCTGAGGAAGGACAGATCGAAGAGACCATGATGGGTAGCGCCATCTTCACCGACGATACCGCCACGGTCAATGGCAAACACAACCGGCAGGGCCTCCAGACACACATCATGCACTATCTGGTCATAGGCTCTCTGAAGAAACGTTGAATAAACGGCCACAACCGGCTTCAAGCCTTCAGTGGCCATACCCGCAGCAAACGTGACACCATGCTGCTCGGCAATACCCACATCAAAAAAACGATCCGGATAGGCTTCGGAAAACGGTACAAGCCCTGTCCCTTCCGGCATGGCCGCGGTCACAGCAATCAGTTTTTTATTGCTTCCAGCCAGTTGCACCATCGCTTTTCCGAAAACTTCCGTATAAGTGGGAATCAGGGATTTCTTACCATTGGAAACACCGGTTTGAACTTCAAAACATCCCACGCCATGAAAATGAACCGGATTTTTCTCCGCCGGCGGGTATCCCTTGCCCTTTACAGTGGATACATGCAGCAGCACAGGTTCTTTCAGCATCTTGATATTATTTAAAATATCAATAAGATGATTCAGGTTGTGGCCATTGATGGGGCCAAAATACTCGAAACTGAAAGCTTCAAACAGCATCCCAGGCGTAATGAATGTTTTAAAGGAATCTTCGGAACGTTTGAGAAGCTGATAAATATCATCCCCGAATTTGGGCAGTGATTTCAAGAACTCTCCAAATTCCTTGCGCAGATCCTGCAACATTTTTGCGGAGAATTTCCGGCTGAGAAACGACGACAACGCCCCGACATTGTGATTGATGGACATTTCATTGTCATTGAGAACGACAATCAGATCTTTATGAATATCCCCGGCCTGGTTGAGACCTTCATATGCTAAACCGGCCGTCAGGGAACCATCACCAATCACGGCAATGACTTTGGCAGGATCGTGAAGCAAGCGCTTGGCGCAGGCGATTCCCAGACCGGCGGAGATGGAAGTGCTGCTGTGCCCCGTTGAAAACGCATCGTAAGGACTTTCTGCTCTGCGGGTAAATCCTGATATCCCCTGATATTGCCTGAGGGTGTGAAACTGATCTTTTCTGCCGGTGAGCAGCTTGTGGGCATATGCCTGATGCCCGACATCCCAGATGATTTTATCTTTGGGGGCATCAAAAACATAGTGCAGGGCAATGGCAAGCTCAACAGCGCCCAGGCTGGAGGCCAGATGCCCTCCGGTTCTGGAAACTACTTTGACAATGATTCCGCGGATTTCATCGGCCAGAACCGGAAGCTCTGACCGTGGTATTTTTTTCAAATCCAGCGGGGATAAAATGTTATCAATCAGACTCACGATAAAATCCTTGTCATAACGAACAACTAAAAATATTTTTGACGGCTTCGTAAAAAGTCCGGATGCTGCGTTGTGCCGCATCCTTCGTCATTGCAGCGCACCACAAGTACGTTTCATTCCTTACGGATTTGCACGCCTTTGCCTGCGAACATTTGTCGAGTCGTCATATTTCATCATTTTTTACCAATATATCTATAATTTCAGATAAATATCGGTCTGCCAGACTTGCATGAAACCGGCATGCACCGGCAGCCCGGTGACCACCGCCCTCGTAGGCCGTCAGCATTTGACCGATATTGACGCGACAGGTTCTGTTAAAAATACTGTGTCCCACACTGACGACCACCATCTCTGGATGGTTGATATCGAACCGGACCTTCATCTGCACGGAACATTCCGGAAACATGGAGTACACCAGAAAACGGTTACCGGTCGGCGGAGGAAACAATGAACGAAAATCGGTGATGGCAACATGTCCCTGACAACGTGTATGCTGGCTCAGATAGCGCTGATAATCTTTATTTTCTTTGATCACCCTGTCACAATGGGGTTTCACCATCGGATCCCTCATCACCTGATCTATCGGCTGCGCCCTGAAAATATCCACCAGATGATTCCAGTAAGGTTCATCGAGCCTGTTCTGGCTGTTGATGGTCATGGACAGCAGTATGTATGGATAGCGTTCAGGATATAATACTTCTTCCTGTGTCAGATCGGCAGCGTCAATCTTGTCGGCGGCCTGCACCAGCTCAACATAATCGCGTTTTAATCGCTGGCGGTAATATTCGAATATAACACCGGCTGCAGACGGTGCAATTTTAAACATTCCTGCCACCGGTTCTTTTCTCTGATTGGAAAAATGGTGATCAAACCACAGGGAACAATTGAGAGCATAAGGCAGATTGGCGACAACATCGCCTTCCTGAATATCCGCAGCACCCTTTTGGACATCTCCCGGTTCAACCCATTTCACAGGCTGGCGGATATCCAGAGCTTCAAACAGCAGGACAGCGCAAACCACACTGTCAAAATCGGCTCGGGTAACGATTCGTTTGACATCTTGTATATTCATTATATCCATTTGTGTACAGATTTCACGGCAGCCATCCTACATGTCCGGATATCAGGTTCTATCTGTAGGATACGCTACCAGTGTCAAAACATTCCGGTTATGCTTTCGGCGATATTTTACCTCGTTCATCAATTTCCGGATCAGAAAGATACCCAGCCCGCCGACCTGTCGTTCGGATATATCCGCAGAAATATCCGGTTCTTTTAATGACATGAGATCAAAGGCTACGCCGGTATCTTCGATTTCAATGACAAGCGCCCGTGAGTCTTCACGGGTACAGGTAACTTTAATATCCCCTTCCCCATCCGGATAGGCGTAATTGATAATATTCACCAGCGCTTCTTCCACAGCCAGCTCAATTTCACGGATGCGTCTGGCTGTAAAACCCAGATTTCCGGCAAAGCTGGAAACAGACTGAACCAGTATCTCCATGTTTTCAATTTTGGCGGTTAACTGTAAGCTGGACATGGGAAAATTATAAAACTCCCGATAAGCGCAAAAATCCCCTGAGGGGTTACACAAGTATTTTTCACGCGGTGGTAAAAAGCACCCTTCTATGATGCCATGCCATGACGAATCGCCGTCTGTACGGTATCAAAAACGGGAATGATTGAGTTAAACCCTGAAATTTCAAAAACTTCATTTACAGATTCTTCCATATTTGCCAGAAGAATTTTCCCGTTTAGGGATTTGAGTTTTTTTGCAATAACCAGAATACTGCGAAGCCCCGCGCTGCTGATATATTCGAGCGAGCTGAAATCTATCACAAAAAATGTTTCGCCCCCATCAATCCAGCCTGTCAACTGTTTTTCAAACTCCGGAGCCGTTACAGCATCCATCCTTCCTGTGACTTTGACAACCAGCAGGTTGTTCTCTTTCCCGGATTTAATGATTTCCATGAACTTCTCCTGATATTGTGTAAAAAATTTGGACAGTAGCATAAATACATATTATGATGTTCCTATAATAACACGTGTGATAAAATCAATAAGTTTATGAAAATTTGTGCTGGAATAACAGGATTGCCCAAACAATGATCAAAACAAATGCAATGACGGCAGTAAGTTCAAAAAACAGCCGGACGCAATTGGTGGCGGACCGGGAAACGCTGATGCGGATTTTCATCCGGCCTGAAAGTGATGCTTCACGGCAAACCCTGGTAAAGTACATGGATCAGATTCTATTTGGGCTGCATGAATTTTTAACCCGTCATGTCGGCGTGACTCAGGAAATCAGTCTGAAAGAGCTTTCAACACGTTTTACAGATACTGTCATCAGCCAGCACCCTGAAAAAAAACTGGCGGATGTGATTACCGATCTGATTGAAAATATCGCCCCCCATGCCGTCAATGTCGCATCTCCTTATTTTGTCGGACACATGACATCCGCACTGCCATTTTTCATGGTTCACCTCAAGACAATTGTCGCGGCTCTGAATCAGAATGTGATCAAACTTGAAACATCCAAGGTCGTATCCGTCATCGAAAAGCAGGTGCTGGCCAAAATTCACCGTATGATTTTTCAGAAGGACGATACATTTTATCTGGAGCATGTCCAAAATCCTCACACGACATTGGGATGTTTTGTGGAGGACGGAACCCTGGCCAATATGTCGGCACTGTGGGTGGCAAGAAACTCCCTGCTGGCGCCCAAGGATGGCTTTCTTGGCGTTGAAGCGGAAGGCCCTGCTGCAGCATTCAGGGCGTACGGCATCGAACGGCTGGTCGTGCTGGTTTCCAGGCTCGGTCATTATTCACTGAGAAAGGCATGCGGCGTTCTGGGCATTGGAAATCAGAACCTGATTCCGATTGACGTTGATGCAAACAATCGGATGGATTTAAGACATCTCAGGAAAAATATTGACACGCTGCAGGCGGACAGACGTAAAACACGCATTCTGGCGGTTGTAGGTATTGCAGGAACCACAGAAACAGGTTCAGTCGATCCACTGCATCCGATTTCGGATATTTGCCATGAATACGGCATTCATTTCCATGTCGATGCCGCATGGGGAGGACCTGTTCTGATGTCGGAAAGGTACCGCCACCTGCTCTCTGGTATCCAGCAGGCGGATAGCGTCACGATTGACGGCCACAAACAGTTCTATATGCCCATGACCTGCGGCATGGTATATTTTAACAGTCCGAATCTCCCGGATGCTATTGAATACAATGCCGGTTATGTGATACGGCAAGGTTCCGTAGATTTAGGCAGAAAGTCACTGTCCGGTTCACGGGAGGCCAATTCCCTGATTCTGGACAGCACGCTGAAAATCATGGGAACGCGTGGCTATGGGCTCCTGATCGAGCATGGCATAGACGTCGCTCATGAGTTTGCTGAAGAAATCAAGCAAAGATCTCTTTTTGAGCTGATCACATCTCCTGAATTGAATATCCTGACGTACCGGATCAATCCACCCTGCATACGACAGCAAATGGCAGATGCAAGCGACAGCGTCACAGCGGCTTTAAATGAACAGCTAAACACCATCACCCGAAAGGTGCAACAACTTCAACGTGAAGCGGGGAAAAGCTTTGTATCCCGCACAACGCTCAGAACCAATGGAGACGGCGATGGTTCTGAACGTGTGGTCTTCAGATGCGTAATCATGAATCCTTTAACCACGATAGCCATACTCCGGGAAATTCTGGATGAACAAGAAGATATCTATAGCCGGATAGACAGCTATCCGGAGCCTTCTTTATCGTGAACAAACTATATGTCGAAGCATACAGACCCAACCGGTTTTTCATGACAAATATAGTCATTATCTGTTAATTTCATTTATTAACAAGGAGGAAACATGCCCATCAGAAAGATTGAAAGAACTCCGTCAGCGTACGCCTATCCCCTGTTGATCAAGAACATGCTTCGGATGCCCATGATTTATGCACCAAAGCAGGAAATCGTTTATCGGGACAAGGTACGCTACAATTATCTCACCCTGAACCGCCGGATATCGCAACTGGCCAACATGCTGGAGAAGCTTGGCGTTACTTCCGGGGATACCGTTGCCGTCATGGATTGGGACAGCCACCGTTATCTGGAATGTTTTTTTGCAGTTCCCATGATGGGAGCTGTCCTTCATACGGTCAATGTCCGTCTCTCTCCCGAGCAGTTGATCTACACCATCAATCATGCCGAAGACGATATCATTCTGGTCAACTCCGATTTTCTCCCCATACTCGAAAGTATTCGCGATCAGCTTAACACCGTCAAGAAATTGGTTCTTCTGACGGATGCGGAGACCCCGCCCGTTAGTTCCTTAGATTTTGCAGGTGAATACGAGAGACTGTTATCCCAGGCCAGCGCGGACTATGACTTTCCGGATTTCGATGAAGACGCTATGGCCACAATGTTTTATACGACCGGCACCACGGGAATGCCTAAGGGCGTGTATTACAGCCACCGGCAGCTTGTTCTGCACACCTACGGAATAATGTCTGCGGTGGGTATCTACAAATCCCAGATCAACCTGAACTCCATGGATGTCTATATGCCTTTGACGCCGATGTTTCACGTCCATGCCTGGGGAATTCCTTACCTGTGCACCATGATGGGTCTTAAACAGGTATATCCGGGGAAATATGAACCGTCGGTGCTGTTAAAACTCATCACCACGGAAAACGTGACGTTCTCTCACTGCGTTCCTACCATCATCCACATGCTGGTTACCAGCCCGATCGTCCGGCAGTTCGACCTTTCAAAATGGAAAGTCATCATCGGCGGTGCAGCATTACCCAAAGGACTTTGCAAAACAGCTTTGTCCATGGGAATTAGTCTGACCGCTGCGTATGGCATGTCCGAGACCTGC
>DAIEFO010000010.1 GCA_027325475.1 Desulfobacteraceae bacterium
ATGATAATATAATTTTTTATCCATTGTCGAAGGATACACGCAGCCATGTTTGAAAAAGTCCGCAAGAACAGAATATTTCAGGATGTCGTGGATCAGATCGAAGCCGCTATTCTGGATGGCAAACTCAAGGTCGGCGATATGCTGCCACCTGAAAGAGAGCTGCGCGAGCGTTTTGAAATCAGCCGCGGCACGCTTCGGGAAGCACTCCGCGTTCTGGAGCAAAAAGGGCTCATTGAAATTCGATTGGGCGTTAATGGCGGAGCGGTCGTCAAAGGCGTCACCACGGAGAAGATCAGCGAAAACCTGGCGCAGTTGATCCGGTTTCAGCAGGTGTCGCTGGAACATCTGGCGGAGTTCAGAGAAGGCGTCGAAGGCAGCGTGGTGGCGCTTGCGGCAAAGAGGGCCTCGCCGGAAGACATTACGCTGCTTAAGTCGCTGCTGGCGCAAGCCCTCGAACACAAAGAAAAAGGTCTTGACAGTCAGGACGCCTTTATCAAAGTGGATGAGCATATTCACCAGTCGCTGGCCCGGATATCCCGAAATCCCATCTATATTTCCATCCTGCAAACCGTTCACGAAAATATTCACCCGTATTTCGAGAGCTTTCTCCCCCGGGAGCCGCACGTTATCGAAGAAAATTACCGCGACCTCTGCAACATCGTTCATGCCGTTGAAACCGGAGACGACAAAAACGCCCGGCGTCTGGCGCGGCTGCATGTTCAGCATTTCAATCGCTATATGATGCAAAGAAAACAACTTGATACTCATGGAGGTTTTATATGAATACCCCAATTTCCGGCGATATCTCCGGCGAGGTGATACACCTGGCGGAATCCTGGCAGGACCGCGCCAATGAGCTTCTGGACGACAAGGAACGTTCGCTTCAGGAAATGATGATGCGGCTGCTCAGCAGTCCTATGGACAAGGTGATTTTAACCCAGATGATGGATCAGAGCTTTCGCTCCGGCAATGATGCCCGCGTGGCGGATCAGATCAACAGCCTGATGCGGCATTACGGCATTCCCCGCTTTTTCACGCCAAAGGAAACACTGCTGATGCGCCTGTTTCTGGCGGTAGGCAGACATATCCCCAGGATATCGGTTCCCAGAATCATCGAAAAAATGCGTTCGGACAGCAGCCAGTCCATCATTGCCGGTGAAGCGGACATCCTTCATGCACATTTGCAGAAACGCAGAGCCGAAGGCGTCCGCATGAATCTGAATCACCTGGGTGAAGCGGTACTGGGTGAAGCGGAAGCGGACTATCGCCTGAAGATGTATGTCGAGGATCTGAAAAATCCCGAGATAGAATATATCTCCGTTAAAATTTCAACAATTTATTCTCAGATATCATCGCTGGCGTTTGAACATTCCGTGGAAATTTTAAAACAGCGCCTTGCGGTGCTGTACCGGGCGGCTCAAAGCCATTATTATACCCGGAAAGATGGGGTTCAGACACCCAAATTCGTCAATCTGGATATGGAGGAATACCGAGATCTGGATATCACCCGTGCAGCGTTTACACAGACACTGGATACGCCGGAATTTAAAATGCACGCTGCGGGCATTGTGCTTCAGGCATATTTACCGGATTCTTCCAATATCCAGATCGAACTGACGGAATGGGCCCGAAAACGGGTGGAAAATGGCGGCGCTGCTATTAAAATACGCATCGTCAAGGGCGCGAACATGGAAATGGAGCTGGTCGAATCCGCGCTTCACAACTGGCCGCTGGCGCCTTACGACACCAAGCTGGATGTGGATGCCAACTACAAACGCATGGTGGATTTCGGCATGAAGCCGGAAAACATTCAGGCCGTGCGTTTAGGAATTGCATCGCACAATCTCTTCGAGGTGGCATATGCGTTCACGGTTGCCAGACAGCTCGGCGTCAGCGATCTGGTAACGTTTGAAATGCTTGAGGGCATGGCGGATCACGTACAGCGGGCGGTTCATGAATCCACCGGCGATGTGCTGCTGTATGCGCCTGTGGCGACGCGGGAGCAGTTCATCAACGCCATTGGATATCTGGTTCGCAGGCTCGACGAAAACACCGCCGAAGAAAATTTTCTCCGGCATTCATTCAACCTGAAAACCGGTTCGCCAGCTTGGGAATTTTTAAAAAAGCAGTTTATCGCTTCATATCACCATCGGAGCCATGTATCCAGCACCCCCAGACGATTCCAAAACCGCATGACGGAAACATTTCCCGAACAGACCGGAACGTATTATACCCATGAATTCGTCAACGAGCCGGATACGGACTGGTCATTAGAGCCCAACCGGGTATGGGCGGAATCCATCCGAAAAAAATGGAAAAAAAATCCAGGGGATGCGCCGGAGTTTATTCCGGCGGTTATCGGCGGTCAGGAAATCCGCGAAGGCCGTCCAACAGGCGACTGCCTGGATCTTTCACAATTGACGGAATCCGGAGAGCCTTTGCGAACCGCCCGATATGCGATGGCCGGTGATGCGGATATTCAGCAGGCGGTTTCCACTGCCGCAAGTGATCCCGACTGCTGGCGTCAAAAATCCCTGGATGAGCGTCACAAAATCCTGTCCCGCGTTGCCGCTGAACTCCGCAAGGCGCGCGCGGATCTCATCGGTGCTGCTGCGGCCAATACCGGTAAGGTATTTTCGGAAAGCGACGTCGAAGTCTCCGAAGCCATCGACTTTGCCGAGTTCTATCCCTATTCGGCCAGAGCTTTCAGCGACATGGCGCATATCCGCTGTTCGGCAAAAGGCGTGGGGCTGGTGATCTCTCCGTGGAATTTTCCGATCGCCATTCCCTGCGGCGGAATATTGGCCAGCCTGGCCGCTGGCAATACCGTCATTTTCAAACCTGCGTCCGCCGCTGTGCAGGTGGCATGGGAACTGTGCCAGTGTTTCTGGAGAGCTGGAATATCGAAAAATACGCTCCAGATGGTTCCCTGTGCGGGCGCATCCACCGGGGCGGCGCTGACCCGGCATCCAGACGTGGATTATATCATCCTGACCGGCGGCACCGATACCGGAATGCGGATATTGCAGGAACGTCCCGGAATTTTCCTGGCTGCAGAGACCGGCGGGAAAAACGCCACCATCGTCACGGCCATGAGCGATCGGGACCAGGCCATTAAAAATGTCATTCAATCGGCGTTCGGGCATTGCGGCCAGAAATGTTCGGCGACATCTTTGCTGATTCTGGAAGCCGAGGTGTATGACAATGACGCCTTCAAAAAACAACTGGTGGACGCTGTGCAGAGCATGGCCGTTGGATCTGCGTGGGCGTTTGAAAACCGGATGGGGCCGCTGATTCAGCCGCCATCCGGAGATCTGCTGCGGAGCCTGACGACGCTGGAATCCGGTGAATCCTGGGCGCTGAAGCCACGAAACATCGGCAACAACCCCAGGCTGTGGACTCCAGGAATCAAGTGGGATGTTGCCCCCGGAAGCTATACGCACATGACGGAATTCTTCGGGCCGCTTCTGGCTGTGATGCGCGCCCGGAATCTCGACGAAGCCATCGCTATGGTCAACCAGACAGGCTATGGCCTGACATCCGGCCTTGAAAGCCTCGATGTACGGGAACAGACCCTGTGGAAACACCGGATCCGGGCGGGTAACCTGTATATCAACCGGGGCACCACCGGCGCTATTGTGCTGCGTCAGCCTTTTGGCGGTATGGGAAAGTCTGCGCTGGGCTCCGGCATCAAAGCTGGCGGGCCCAATTATGTATCCCAGTTCATGAACTTCGATGAGGTAGCGCTCCCCCCCGTCGGCGCCATACAGAACGATTCAGAACTGCTGAGATTATCACAGCGGTGGCGGAGCAAACTCGACGCCCATCTGTTTCCAGGGATAGAAACCGATATCCAAAAAACCATCCGGGCTTTTCAGAGCTGTCTGTACCGGGCGGAACAGGATTTCCGGATTGAAAAGGACTATTTCCATTTAAGAGGGCAGGATAACATCGTCCGGTTTCTGCCTGTAGGAACGGTGGTCATCCGCATTCATGAAGACGATTCGCTTTTTGAGAGCCTGGTCCGCATGGTCGCCGCCCAAATTGCCCAATGCACGCCGGTCATCAGCATGCCGCCTTCGCTAAACAACACCGTAACGCAGTTTCTGGAAAGCCGCGACGCTGCGGACCTGATGAAAGATATTCGCATCCTGCGCCAGACGGACACAGAACTGATCCAGTGGATACCGCAGATTCAGCGAATCCGTTACGCGCACCCGGACAGGGTTCCTGCCGAAGTAGCGGAAGCTGCGGCCCGCAACGGATTTTACATCGCCCGTACGCCGGTGTTCATGGAAGGCCGTATCGAGCTTTTACAATATGTTCAGGAACAGAGTATCTGCGATAATTACCACCGGTATGGCAATCTGGGGGAACGAGCGCTGACAAATTGTAAAAACTGATGGATTGACAGGCATTCATGACATATCATATCATATCATTCCGCAGTTATGATGAAGCGGGATATCCAATACACATAGATTCTGCGGAGTGGTTATGATTCAGTTATTTCGTTTTATTTATACTCGATTCAAGATGAGTTGGATACTCCTGTGGGGGAGCGTTGTTTTACTGTTTCCCGCCATAGTGATTGCCGGAAATGCCAGCGAGCACCATCATCAGGTCTTGGCAATTCCCGAAACAGGCACTTACACCGGTGTCTGTATTGATTTTGGGGGGGAAGACGGCCATGTCTCACGGGCGGCTATCGAAAAATTTGAAAAAAAGGCGGGAAAACATCCAGCGGTCATTGCCTATGAAGATTCATGGGGGGAACAGCATTTTTCCGAAAAAACCGCCCGGGCCATAACAGAGTATGGCGCAGTACCACTGATTTTCTGGTCTCCGTGGGACAAGCCATATACAACAGGCCGGATCCCGGACAAATTCAATCTGTATAATATTCTTGGTGGCATGTGGGATGACTACATTGACCAGTGGGCTGAAGCCGCCAAAAATTTCGGCAATCCCCTCCTGATATCCTGGGGATTTGAGATGAACGGCGATCGTTTTCCCTGGTCTGTCTATTATTATGGCGGCGGTCAGAACGACTTTACCCAGAAAGCATCGGGATATTTTGGCCCTGAATTATTCAAACAGGCATACCGGTACGTGGTGAACCGCGTCCGTGCTAAAGGGGTACACAATATCCAGTGGGTATTCCAGGTCGCCAGTGATGCGTATCCGTCCGGGCGCTGGAATCGCTATGTGGTGTATTATCCCGGTTCAAAATATGTGGACTGGCTTGGATTAAGCTTTGATGAGAATTCACCCAACGCTGCACACGGAGAGGCCTTCTACAGGATGTGCAAAAAGCCTTACGATGAACTCCGCAAATTGGATCCGTCCAAACCCGTAATGATTGCACGGTGGGGAACAGGAATATACCCGGGGGCAAAAAACAAGTCTCTGTGGCTTCAAAAAGCGTTTGCGGATTTAAAGGAACATTTCCCCAGAATCAAAATGGTTGTGTACCGGCATGAACGGATAAAAAGCAAAAACGCGCCAAACGACAATTCAAGGGACGGCTCTTCTTCCGAAGCGCTTAAAGTATATCGGCAGGAAATGGAAAATCCTTACTGGATCGGTCTGCCCCGTTATCGAACTATCAAATAATGGCAGCTTCGTAAAATGTTCGCAGCAGGCAAGGAATGAAGCGGACTTATGGCACGTTGCAACGGACGAAGGATGCGGATTGTCGAAGCCGTCATTGTCTCCAGCCCTTACGCAGCATTCAGCAGCGGTAGAAAAACAGAGAACGTGCTGCCCTTCCCGGGGTCACTTTTCACCTCGACGCGGCCCCCATGAGCCTCCAGAATGCTTCTCACAATGGCAAGTCCCAGTCCTGTTCCAGTGATGTAGCGGGTTTTATCGTTTTTGACCCGGTAAAAGCGCTGAAAAATCTTATCCTTGTCCTCGGCGCTGATACCAATGCCGGTATCCTGTATCTGGATGCTCAGCCCCTCCGTTCCGGAGGATGCGGAAATCGTGATTCGACCGCCATCGGGGCTGTATTTGACAGCATTGGTGATGAGATTGGACAGCACTTCCTCCATATTCCGGCGATTGGCCAGAACCGGCGGCAGGCATGGCGGGACTTCGAGAACGATTTCGACGGATTTGGCTGTCGCCCCGGGAAGATGAAACGCCGCCTGATCTTTGATAATCTCCAGCATATCCACTTTTTCCCGTTCCTGAGAAATCAGGCCGGACTCAATCCGCGCCAGATCTAGAAGTTCTGAGGCCATCCGCGCCAGGCTTTCGATTTTATCCGATGCCCGGGTCAGAATCTCTCGCTGTTTTTCAGTGATGTCTCCGGCCAGTCCGTCCAGAAGCACCTGAAGCTGCATCAGTACCGAATTCATCGGACTTCGGATTTCATGGCTGACGGTGGACACAAATTCCGATTTCATCCGGTCCATCTGTTTCAATGTGGTAATATCGTGAACGACCGTAATGACGCCCAGGTTTCTGCCGCTGCGATCCCGAAACGGTGAACACCGAAGACTGAGAACGGTTTCTCCGGACAGGTTATTGGCGCCACTGACGGTAATTTCCTGCGTCCGTTCCGCAAATTCGCTTTCAGGGGTTTCCAGCGACTGATGAATCATATCGAGCAAAACAGCATTGTCGATGAACGTATGAATATCGCGCCCTTTCACCGAAGCAGCCGGACATCCGATCATACGCAGGAAAGTCGGGTTGGCCAGAACAACACGATTATCTTGATTGGTGCACATGACGCCGTCCGACAGACGGTTGATCATGGTGCGCATCCGGGAGCGACTATCGGCGATATCCCGCAGTGCGTTGGTGTATTCAATGGCTTTTGCCACGGTTACCCGCAGATGTTCCGGAGTGAAGGGCTTGGGAATAAAATCGAATGCCCCTTTTTTCATGGCATCCACCGAATGCTCCAGGGTAGCGTAGCCCGTGATGACGATCACGACCGTATCCGGATGCAGGGACTTCACTTGCGCCAGAACATCGAAGCCTGACAGCTCCGGCATCATCAAATCCAATAAAATGATATCGTAGTGCTCCTCCTGAATGCGTTGAAGCCCGTCAACCCCGTTTACCGCCAGACACACGTCATAGCCGCAGCCTTCAAGAACTATTTTACACGCGTCACGAATTCTGGCTTCATCATCCACCACCAGAATTTTAGATTTATAAGGATTATACTCTGTGTGAATATCCGTTTCAGTTTCAGTCATTATCATGTTCCAAATAAATTTTGACGGCTTCGTAAAAAGTCCGGATGCAGCGCTTGCGCTGCATCCTTCGCCGGTTGCGGCGTACCCAAAAGTACGCTTCACTCCTCGGGATTTGCGCGCCTTGCCTGCGAACTTTTTACAAAGCCGTCCGAATTTTGACTTTTTACGAAGTCGTCAAATTTTATTATCCGATACTTTCCATCTTGTTGTTAAGGTCCAGAGAAAGCTCCAGTAAAAATGTCGTGCCGGACGGGCAGGTTTTCTTGATCGTGATATCTCCGCCATTATCCTTGACAATGCCATAGGCCGTACTCAGTCCCAACCCGCAGCCCTTGCCCGTTTCTTTGGTTGTAAAAAACGGATCAAACACGCGGGAAAGATTTTCTTCGGGAATGCCGCACCCGGTGTCGGATACTTCCAGACAGGCTGTCTGTCGGTCGTCATTGCGGTAGGTTTTCAATGTCAGCACCCCGCTGCGGTTCATGGCATCAATGGCATTGGTAATCAGATTGATCACCACCTGACTCAGCTTGTTTTTATCGGCATAGACCGGCAGCCACTGGCTGGAAAGCTCTTTCCGAATGGTGATATTCAGAAAAAGGCTCTGATCGCGAATCAATCGCAGACTTTCTTCCACCAGCGTGTTCAGGGAAAAAGAATCACGGGTGGCGCTGGACCGGCGGCTGTAAGCCAGGAGATTCTTGACGATGTCCCGGCACCGTCCGGCATCTTCGAGGATGTAGTTTAAATCGGACTGCAGGGGATGGTCCGCGTCCAGCTTTTCCTTCATAAGATTGCCGAACATCAATATGCCGGTCAGCGGATTGTTGATTTCGTGAGCAACGCCAGCCGCTAGCCGCCCCAGAGAGGCCATTTTTTCGGACTGCACCAACTGCCCTTGGGCTTCCTCCAGTTTTTTCACAACCTCCAGCCGTTCCCGGAGATCATTATAAATACCCATGGTAGCGACTTCCTTGCCATCCTCATAGATGATGGCGCCTGTCATTTCCACCGGAATCTGTTCGCCCCGGCTCGTCAGAATGTTGAAGCGGGTTACCGGCAGCTTCCCAACCCCGCCATAAGCGTCATCACGCAGTTTTTTCATGACCTCCCGGGCCACTCCCGGAGGATATAAATCGGTGATGTTGATATGATCGGATCTTCGAAACGTGCGCCCGAACAGCTCTTCAGCCGCCCGATTCATCACCAGAACTTTCCCGTTACGCTCAGCAGCCACAATGGCGCTGGTGGAACTCTGAATAACCCGGTCCATGAATTCCCGGATGTCATGAAATATCTTCTCCAGCGTCTTGCTTCGAGTAACATCCCGAATGGACTCAATTACATAAATCACACGGCCGTTATCATCGAGGATGGGAGAAAAGACACGGTCTTCCCAGTGAAAGCCGCCGTTCAAATGTTGAATCTGCCGCAGAATGGAATGACCGGTGCCGTCCTTGAGGGTTTTATCGAAAGGGCAGGTATGGCGATTACACGGAAGATCCGGATCCATAAAAATGGTATGAAAGACTTCTCGGCAGGTTTTACCAACGACTTGAGCTTCGGTGACGGCGAATTTGTCCAGCAATTTTTGATTCACCGCCAGAACATTCCGGTGGGGATCCAGAATCAACGTCGGAAACGACAGCGAGTCAAAAACCCGCAAGCGCCAGTCGTTTTCATGTAACGTTTTAAAATTCAAATGAATTATTTATACCCTGTGTTAATAGCCTAAGAGGCTTTTGGCTGTTCTGACGGTTGCGCTGCCGCAAATGCGGTTTCCAGCGCTTTCACCGCCGCGCCGGCATAGCCCTGAGGGAAGATCAGACTGATGGATGCAGCGGCACAGGAAAGTGCCAGCAGCGGCGTTCCGTGATCCGTCAAAGCTTTTACAGCAGCGCTCAGAATGCCGTAGCGATCGCCGTAATGCGGCCCCTGTAAGGATACCAGCTCGACAGCGTCGTCAATCCGCATTCCGGAAAGCCAGGCGTCTCCACTGCCATCAAGCTCCATGAAATCCCGGATGGTCAGCGGCCTGTCGAGCAACAGGTGCAGACGCATGGCATCACCGGATACCGGGCGTGCAAAAACCAGAATCGGGGATGCCCCCCATTCGGCAGCCCGGTGGGTCAGACATAAGGCAATGTCCGGAATACGTTCCGGCGTCAGTTGCAGCGACACCAGACACAGCCCCGTACGCTCGACGATGCCATAGGTTTTGATAACGGGTTCCCAGTAAACAGCGAAAATTTCCATCAGAGCTGCTGTACGCGGAATTCAGGATGAAACGGTGCATGATTTTCCGGCAGGTCAATGACACTGCAAACAGCGGACACCGCCTTGTCCAGTTGAAGATAACAGGTCGTGAGACTGAGGGTTGAAAACGACGAAGCAACCCCATATACCGGCAATCCGGCTGTGTGCATGGCTGTCAGAATGCGGCCGATAAGCTTGAGCCTGGGCCGATGGGGGAAAATGGTCAGGGCGCCTACCGAAGGCCGCATGGTATAAGCGCCTGCAAACGGCTGCAACACCATTTCCGCCGTTTGCCGATCTTCGGCCAAAACACAGCACATGCCGTTCAACAGGCCGTCCAGCACATCCATCGATGCCAGCACGAGATTGACGTGACGTTCCGCAAGGCAGGCAAGTATGCGACTTGTCGAACCTTCGTCGTTCGGGTGAAGCTGAAGCTGAACAAGCTCGCTGCTCAGTTTCAGCCCCCCAACCGGTAATTTTTGCTCATGAACGTTCATTGAATTGTTAAGTCGCTTCAAAGACTCGTTATACGATAGAACGCCCCTGCTTTTCTGTGATACATCGAGACGGGGCTATCCCAGATAATCCTTGACGATACCCATCAACTTTTCCAGATTGATCGGTTTGGGGATATAGTCATCCGCCAGGGTATTCTTACCATCCCAGTGGGTATAATTGGTGGTGGTGACTGCATCGGCCACAGCCGTCAGCAGCAGTACGACGATATCCTTGTAATCATCTGAACTTTTCAGTTCCGCACACAGCTCATAGCCGTTTTTACGCGGCATCATGACATCCAGAATGATCAACGCCGGACGCTCTTTTTTGATCTGGTCCATGGCTTCTACACCGTCATAAGCCTTGGCGACACGGAAACTCTGGCTTTCCAGCTTCATGGCAACCGATTCCACCAGATCCGGATCATCGTCAACGATCAGAACAAGTTTTTTGTCGTTCATGGATAATATCTCCTGTTATGAATTTTGATGGCCTCGTAAAAGTCGATTTTCAGACGGCTTCACAAAAAGTCCGCAGGCAAGGTGGAAAAATCCGTCGCAAGAGAGGTGTACTTTGTACGCTCCAACAACGAAAATACGGACTTTCTATAACACACTTTTTTATTATAGTACGGTTTTATGAAATAGTAAATGCCGGCGACTTCACAAGAAGTCGTCGGCTTGTTTCAAGGCCCTTCTAAAGTTCAGGCAATCTGTGGCCTGGGATAGAGCCCTGCTTTTTCCACGATTTCAGGAACTTTCTGCTCCCACTCAATGGCCATGATGTGAAATCCGGCCACACCTTTGACCTGCTTGAGGCGTTCGATGCTTTCGACGCAAATCTTGATGCCTTCTTCCGCCTGCTTTTCTTTAGGAACGCCCGCCATCCGGTCCACCACTTCCTGGGGAACATCCATCCCCGGAACCTTGTTTTTCATGTATCGGGCCATGCCGACCGTCTTGATGGGAGTGATACCGGCCAGGATATAGCATTTTTCATCCAGCCCCCGGTCCCGGACACCGGCCATCCATTTTTCAAATTTATCCAGGTTGTAAATGCACTGGGTCTGAATGAAATCCACACCGGCAGCCACTTTCTTGGCAAGCCGCGCCACCCGGAGTTCGAACGGATCGGCAAATGGATTAGCGGCCGCACCGATGAACATTTTCGGCGGATTTTCGATATCGGCGCCGCCCTGGAACTTGCCTTCATCCCGCATTTTTCTCACCATCTGGATGAACTGGATGGAGTCAATGTCATGAACGCCCATCGCCATCGGGTGATCGCCGAAATGCGGGTGATCGCCCGAAAGACACAGCATGGTGTTGATACCATGGGAATAAGCACCGATGATATCGGACTGCATGGCAAGACGGTTACGGTCGCGGGTGACCATCTGCATGATGGGATGAAGCCCCATCTGCCGGATGATGACGCTGGCGGCAAAGCTGGACATTCGCACCATGGCGGTCTGATTGTCCGTAACATTGACGGCGTCCACATAACCTCTCAGCATTTCAGCTTTCTGGCGGACTTTTTCGGGGACCGCTCCCCGCGGCGGGCCGCACTCCGATGTCACCGCCAGATTTCCGGATTTCAACACCTTTTCGAGCACACTGTCGGTTTTCATTCTGCCAAATCCTCCCTGATGATTTTACGGGGTCCGGCAGCCCGGCCGGGTCTCCAGTCTTTGGCCGGGATGATCTCCTCATACCGGTCTTCCATGCCAAGGGCTTTGAGCCGATCCCAGATCAACTGCCAGGCGCAGTCCACATCCGGGCTGATTTCACATTTTCCGCTGGTGGATCCCCCGCAGGGTCCGTTCATCAACTGTTTGGAACACCTTGCAATGGGGCAGATGCCGCCGGTAACGCCCAGAAGGCAGTTACCACATCCCTGACATCGCTCGGCCCACACGCCCTGGCGTTCCGAAGCTCCCATAAACTTGGTGTTGACTGCGGGAAACACCGGTTTGTTTTTAAACCGCCGACAGATTTCCTGCACACCGCATCCGCAAGCCATGGACAAAATGGCGTCAACGCCATCCACCATGGACACCAGCTCTTCCACATACTCCGGATCACACTGGCGTTCCAGGGTATGCTCCCGTATCTGTAAATTTTTTCCCTGTTTCAGAAATGACATCTGCAGCAGCGAGGACAAAACGCCGACTTCTTTACGGCCCCCGGCTGAACAGACTGTGACGCACTCATTACACCCGATCAACAGAATCTTCTGAAACGGCCGGATGTATTCAATGATTTCTTCCAGGGGTTTTCGTTCCGCTGTAATCATTGTGATTTCTTCTCCTTACAATATAAATATCCGATATCCTGTCACGCAACAGGCCGGATGGTGTTTCGGATTGGGTTTGGCCCCATTTTCCGGATTTTTTCGGTAATTCTGCCGGCAATCTCTGCAAAACGATCTCCCATCCCGGCGGACAAATTGACCATTTCCAGCCTTTCCCCCTCAATGCCGACGCTTTCCATCAGCTTGCGGGCATAGGCCACCCGCCTGGCCGCACGGATATTGCCGTTTTTAAAATGGCAGTCTCCTTCCAGACATCCGGCCACATAAACGCCGTCCGCCCCGTTTTCAAACGCCTTGAGGATATGGATCACATCGACCTTTCCAGAGCAGGGAACGCGGATAATCCGGACATTGGCCGGGTAGCACCGTCTCTGGCTGCCAGCCATATCCGCAGCCGTATAAGCGCAGTAATGACAGCAGAAAGCGATAATGACCGGTTCGAAATCTTCCATCATGCCACCATCCTTTCCAGCAGACTGCTGACTTTCGATAAAATCTGGTCATCCTCGAACTGCATCAGTTGGATGGCCTTGGCGGGACACTCTGCAGCGCATACGCCGCAACCGTGACACTTGGCAGGATCAATTTCCGAATAGCCGTCCGCATTGATAAAGGGGACGCCAAAAGGACACGCCCGCACACAAATCAGACAGGCCGCGCATTTCTGTGAATCCACACGGGCCGTGGCTGCTCCCAGATTGATATTTTCCCGGCTGAGCATGGTCATCGCCCGCGCCGCCGAAGCCTCCGCCTGAGCAATGGACTCGCGGATGTTCTTGGGCGCGTGAGCGGTGCCTGCCATATAAAAACCGGGTTTGGAGAAATCCACCGGTCTCAGTTTGATATGATCTTCCAGGAAATAACCATCTGATGTTCTCGGAATCTTGAAAATCGTCGCCAGATCTTCGGTGGATTCGTCATCACTGATAAATCCGGTACTCAGCAGCAACGCATCCGCCGTCACCATGACCGATCTTCCCAGAACCGGGTCGGTGAACGCCACTTCGATCAGACTGCCGGCAGCTTGAACCACCGGCGGTAATGCCGGTTCATACCTGACGAATATAACACCTTTTTCCCGCGCTTTCAGGTAGTAATCTTCCTGGAATCCGTAGGTACGCATATCGCGATACAGGATAAAAATACGGGTTTCCGGATTTTGTTCCAATATCCGCAGCGCATTTTTAACCGCAGCCTGGCAGCAGACGCGCGAACAGTTAGGATTGTCCGGCTGGCGGGAGCCGACGCACTGAATCATGACCACGGTATCCCATGCTTTGACTTTTTCAGGAGCGTCCTCAATCAGTGCATCCGCGTCGAGCTGGGTCATAACCGCATCATGCTGTCCCAGCAAATATCCATCCGGCCTGCGGGGCAAAGCGCCCGTCGCCAGAATCGTCACGCCATGACGGATTTGCCGGTAGAACATTTGAGGCCCTACCTGCATACCGGTGGTGTACATGCCGGGCATACCGCTGTGATCCACGATAAAGGCGTTGAAAATGACCTGTATCCTCAGATGGCTCATAACTTTCTGTCTCAGATCATTGATAAACGCCTGCACATCGTCGCCTTCCAGGGTACGGTGAACCAGATTGGCGGTACCGCCCAGCATGGAACGCCGCTCCGCCAGAAACACTCTGAATCCTTGATCCGCCAGCCGCAGCGCCGCGGTCATACCGGCCACACCGCCTCCAACCACCAGAACGTCCCGGTTGATCGGCAGGTAATTGTCCGCAAGCGCATGGGCTTTCTTCACGCTCATCACCGCCGACCAGATGAGTTGTCTGGCCTTGGCATTGGCTTTATCAGGATGATCCAGATGCACCCAGGCATCTTGATCTCTCAAATTGGCGATTTCAAGCAGATATTTGTTCAGACCCGCGCGTTGCAGAACATCCTGAAACCGGGCTTCATGGGTGCGCGGGGAACATCCGCCAAGCACTACGCGGTTAAGCTTATGCTCGACAATGGCTTCCTGAATGCGGCTCATGGATTCCCGGCTGCACCCGTGGCCGACACTTTCCGCCAGCGCCACTCCCGGAAGCTTTGCGGCAAAAGCCGCAAGCTCAGGCACATGAACCACAGCACCGATGCTCTCACCACAATCGCAGATAAATACACCAATACGGGGTTCTTCATCGGTTACGTCCCGTTCCGATGTTTGTTCATCCTCGGATTCGGAGAGCGCCTCAGGCGCGGGAAGATGGGCCGATGCTCTGCATGCGGCCGCACTGGCCTGGGTCATGGTTTCCGGAATATCCTTGGGGCTTTCGAACATACCGCAGGCATAAACGCCGGGACGGGATGTAGCGACCGGATCGAACGCGCCGGTTTGCGCAAAGCCATGCGGATTTAATGTAATGCCCAGCGTATCGGCCAGTTGCCGCGTTTCCGCGCCGATCTGAAAGCCGGTGGCCAGAACCACCAGATCGAAGGTTTCCTCGTTCATGGTGCTGGAATCTTCGGAAGCGAATGTCACCGTAAGCTGGCCCTGACCGTTTTTGCGAAATACACTGTGAGGACGGCTCCGGACAAAGCGCACGCCATAATCTTTCCGACTTCTTTCATAATAGAGCTCGTAATCTTTACCGAAGGTGCGCATATCCATATAAAATATGGATGCTTCGATGCTGTCTTGAAACCGCTCCTTGGTAACAATGGCTTCCTTGAGTGCGAACATGCAGCACACACCGGAACAATACGATACCGCGCCTTTTTGCATACCCCGTGATCCCACACACTGGATCCAGGCGATTTTTTCAGGCGTACGGCCGTCGGACGGGCACATCAGACGCCCCTGAGTCGGACCGGAAGCGGACATGATGCGCTCATATTCCAGACTGGTGATCACATCCGGATCCCGTCCGTAACTGAAGCTGTCGATGGCTGCCGGATCGAAAACCGACGCACCCGGCGCCATAACCACGGCCCCGATCTGAAATTCACTCTGCGTCTGCCTGTCATCGAGAACAATGGCATGGGCCGGACAGCAGGCAGCCAGCGCCTTGGGATCGGAACACCGGCTCATGTCGATGGAAAACGCCTGAGGCGTGGCCTGAGGATACCGCATACAGGTCGGCGCCCGGTGGTCGAGTCCTGGATTAAAATTCACGCATTCCGGGAATTGCTTGTGGCATTCCCCGCAGGCCGTACATCGGCTCAAATCGATATACCGCGGCGCAGTGGTCAGTTGAGCGGAAAAGTTTCCTTCCTCGCCGCTCAAGCGGGTAACCTGCGTCAGCGGCATCAGTTCGATGTACTGACTGCGGCTGCTTTCGGAAAGTGTCGGAGAAATGGTGCAAAGATCGCAGTTATTGGTCGGAAATGTTCTGTCTAAAAGAGTCATCAAACCGCCGATCGCATTGGCTCTGTCAATCAGAACAACATGTTTCTGAGCCTCCGCCAGATCCAGCGCGGTCCGGATTCCGCCAACGCCGCCCCCGATCACCAGAACTCTGTTACTGGTTTGAAATGGGTCTGCTGTTTTCATATCTGTCTTTATCGTTCCATTTAAAAAGTTGCATATCAGAGGCCTGCCGCATCCAGAATGGCGGGCAAACGATGCTCCCATCCCATGGTCTGAAGCAGAACGCCGCCGGCCTCTTTTCTAAGTTGAGCAATTGTCTCTCCAGCAATCCGGACGCCTTCCATTTCCCGGTCGGACGAGGTGCGAATGCGCCGGATCAGGTCTTCGGAAATATGGGCGCCGGGTTCGTTGGTTGCAATATAGCGGGCAACCGCCACGGACTTGATCAGGAACACTGTCGGGATTATGGGAACCTGAAGCGCAGCGGCTTTCTTCATAAATTCACCAAAACGACGCATATCGAATACCGGTGGGGTAATGACAAAACCGGCTCCCGCAGCAATTTTCTCCTTGGCCAGCTCTATTTCGGCGTCCATAGCTGCGTTATCTGCAAACGGCGCCATATGACATCCGACATAAAATTGCGGAACTCCGTCCAGATCGAACCCTGCCATATCTTTCCCGGCTTGCAGGTTGCGGATGGCGCTCAGTACGCCCATTTCATCCAGATCGTTGACCGGCGGTGCGTCCCGATGATCGCTGCAGGCCATGTTTTCACCCTGAACCACTATCAAATTCTGAATTCCCAGAACGTGGGCTGCCAGCATGTCGCCCTGCAGCGCCATGCGGTTACGGTCCCGGCCATACACGTTGATGAGCGTTTCAATTCCCTGCTGCTGAAGCAGCGCGCCGCCGGCCAGCGCACTCATGCGCATGACCCCATTGTCCATGTCGGGCACAACGACGCCGTCTATCCGGCCTCGAATGTGCTGAGCGTAGGTCATGAACCGGGAAATGTCCACCCCTTTGGGCGTGTTCATTTCAGCGAGAACGACAAACTTTCCGCTTTGTAACCGTTTTTGAATATTCATGAATTTCCTTCCCTGTCGAGATTGGCGGAGGCTTTGCCCACCCCCGCTGTTGGAAACATGCGGAACCATTGCGATACCCAGACCTGGCTGCTGCCCTTACCTGTTGTACCACAATGCCCGCATGTCGATACACCTGTGACATTCCGCACGTGCGGCGTCTGATAATCAGATGTGTTTTTTCAGCCGCACTTTCGAGAATCCCGTATCTGTTGTCATATGTTCCGTGCAAACAATTTCATAGGACGCCTCAGGCAATATCCGAAGCAGGTCCCGCTGCATGTCTGAATCACAACCCAGTATCTCCACGACCTGGCGCGGCTTCATTTGCTGAAATACCAGGGATACCTTCAATAACGAGAAGGGGGAGATGGTTCCTCGAACGTCCAGCGTGTAGTCAGCTTTTCCCCTCAATCTGGAGTTCCTCCCGTTTACTTTTCACGAGTAGTCGCAAAGCAACATCCAGGCCAAAAGGTGTAATTTCAGCTGACGACAGCTCGTGGACATCATCATTTCAGAAACTTGTCTTTCTTCAAATGACATACGGGATAAGCAGCTTGCCATGGAACTGTTAAACTGATAAACTTTTATACTTTATATGTGTTAAATGTCAAGGAGACGCTTTACAACATGGCCGAACAGGAATTGGACCGATACTGGAAAACGGTGGTCAACACTATCCAGGACGGGATCATGATCGTCAACACGCGCGGGGCCATCGTG
>DAIEFO010000110.1 GCA_027325475.1 Desulfobacteraceae bacterium
GGCCGGAGGTGCATTTTTCTGCGCAGCGACCTGAAGGGTAAAGGCAATGCCTACCGACAGGAGCCCTCCGTACAAAAGGGGGACGGCGCCTTTGACAACAGCCGCAAACGAAACCGTTTCCATGAAGCCTGCGGTGATTAAACTCAGCACGGAGCACACCCAGAACTGTGCACACGCCAGTTGAATGGTGTCCATCTGAGGGGACAGCCATCCGATAATCATGACGTGCAATGCCCAGAAAAAAGCGCTGGCCAGAACCCACAGATCGCCTGTCCCCATGGTGAACCTATCTGTAATGCTCAGGAAGTACATGCCCAGAGTCGCCAGCACAGAAGCCGCCCATATGCTCCATCCTGGCCGCCGCCCGAAAAACAGTCCGAAAACAGGCACCAGAATGACATACAGCCCGGTGATGAAACCTCCCTTTCCGGCAGTTGTATGCACCATACCGGTTTGCTGAAGACCGGCGCCGCAGAAAAGGACACCCCCCAGCAGAAGGCTTTTCCTTAAAAAATCCATTCCGGCGGATAAAGAAGTGATCTGGATTGAAACCCCATGATGATGTCGCCAGACAATCAGGGGTATCAGCACACATGCACCCAGCATAAACCTCAACCCGGTAAAGGTGAAAGGCCCCATGTAATTCATTCCGGAACGCTGCGCCACAAATGCACAGCCCCAGATCATCGCGGTGATCAGCAAAAGCCAGTCCGCGCGTACCACGTGTCTGTTCAAAAAAACTCCCTGTCTATGAAACTAACGATGGGCTGCGCAGATGCCCTGACATTCGGTACTCCACCTTCCTGAAAACAAAAAGCACCGCATACACCAATATCAGATACAGCACGGCTGCCGAGATATATAATTCGTAGAAGGCAAAACTCCGGGATGCGACCATTCGAGCGACGCCCGTAATATCCATGATCGTGATAATGGAGACCAGCGATGTGGCCTGAAGCAGAAAAACGACTTCATTGGTATATGCAGGCCACGCCAGTCGAAAGGCTTTGGGAAGAATTATCCGGCGTTGCAGCAAAAATCCGGACATGCCGCAGGCTCTGGCGGCCTCAACTTCACCGAACGGAATAGCCTCAATGCCGCCACGCAGAATCTCGGATGTATATGCCGCCGTATTCAGTGTCAGGCTCAGAATCGCGCAGAACCAGGCTCCCCTGAAAAATGTCCAGACACCGATTTGTGTCAGAAAATGCTGAAACTGGCCGCTGCCGTAATAAATGAGAAATATCTGAACCAGAAGAGGCGTACCTCTGAAATAAAAATTGAACATATAGACCGGTATCCGCAGCAGCGGATTCCGGTGTACGCGCATGAGCGCGAATGGTATGGCAAGGCACAGGCCGATACCGACACTGATTGCCGTCAATTCCACAGTAACCAGTGCGCCCTGAAGAAGCCTGGGAATATTTTCCTGAATGATGGCGATATCCATGATTATGCAGCCCTCCGAACGCCGCGGTTAGCCCAGGCTTCCGCCCGCTGCTGAATCAGCATGGACACAATCGTAATCATCAGATAAATCAATGAAGCGACAAAATAACAGGTAAACGGTTTATGCGTGGAACGCGCCGCCACATCGGCGTTACGCATCAATTCCGGAAGTTGAATGACAGACACCAGCGCCGTTGCCTTGATCAGCACCATCCATACATTTCCCAGACCCGGAAGCGCAAAACGCCACATCTGGGGCAGCAGGATTCTGACAAACATCTGTACCCGATTCATGCCTGCAGCCTTGGCCGCCTCGATCTGGCCTTTGGATACCGCCAGATAGCTTCCGCGAAAGACCTCTGTGGAAAAAGCGCCATAAATAAATCCGATGGTCGCCACACCCGCTATAAACGGATTCAAATCGATTGTAATATTGGCGATATCCAGAAGAAGCGTCGGAACTCCGTAATATACCAGCAGGATGACCACCAGTTCGGGGACTCCCCGGATCACCGTGGTGTAAACGCCTGCAATGCCTCTGGCTATCCAGGACCTGGACAGTTTTCCCCAGGCGCCAAGCAGCCCCAAAACTACGGCGACCGCCATGGAAAGAACGCCGACAGCAATTGTCAGACGGACGCCTTCCCACAGCAGCCACCCGTATCCCCTGATATTCATCATAATAACGGACTTCCTTCTCTCAGCATGGACGGCTTCGTAAAAAGTCGAATTTCGGATGGTGTGGTTCCGGCGCCGGCTGCTGCTTCAAATCACCGCGTTATTGCCCGTACACATCGAAATTGAAATACTTGGCATTGATTTTCTGATACACGCCATTGGCTCGAATAGCGTCAATGGCCTTGTTCAACTTTTGCCGCAACGCATTGTCCCCTTTTCGGATGGCGATGCCGACACCTTCCCCAAACCATTTTTTGTCTGTATAGCCAGGGCCGACAAACTCAAAATCCTTTCCGGCCGGCGTATTTAAAAACCCGGTCAGCAGCACAGTGGCGTCTGCGATGACCAGATCAAGTCTGCCCGCCACCAGATCCATATTGGCCTCATCCTGGGTGGCATAGGCTTTGATATTGACCGTATCTCCGAACATGTCGCGGATAAAATTCTCATGAATAGTGGCCCGCTGAACGCCTACGGTTTTTCCTTTCAGTCCTTCCTTGGAAATAACGATACCGGAACCTTTCCTGGCTATGAAACGGGCAGGCGTTTGATAATATTTATGTGTAAAATCAACCTTTTGCTTGCGTTCATCCGTAATGGACATGGAAGCAACGATGGCGTCGAATTTTTTGGCAATCAAACCGGGAATCAAACCGTCCCAGTCCTGTAACACAAACTGGCATTCCATTCCCGATTCTTTACACAGCGCTTTTGCGATATCGATATCAAACCCTTTGACCTTGCCGTCTTTATCCACATAATTGAACGGCGGATACGCACCTTCCGTACCAACGCGCAATATGGGCTTCGGCCCCGCCGCTGAAGCGCTTCCTATCCAGCCCAACCCGAAAATCATCGCCACTGCCACTGCCACTGTCCATTTTTTCATGTGTCACCCCATTAGTTATGTTATCTGGTTTTTGGTTTTACCATATACCCGCTTAAAAACTGCCGGCAACGTTCAGATACCGGATTTTCGAAAACCTGCTCGGGAAGGCCTTCTTCCTCGACACATCCATTGTGAAGGAACAATACCCGGCTGGATACATGCCGGGCAAAATCCATTTCGTGCGTCGCAATCAACATGGTGCGCCCCTCTTCCGCCAGTTGCTGCATCACCCGCAGCACTTCGCCGACTAGCTCTGGATCCAGAGCTGACGTAGGTTCATCTATCAGAAGGGCGGCAGGTTCCATTGCCAGTGCCCTGGCGATGGCAACCCGCTGCTGCTGCCCTCCGGACAACTGTGACGGGTAACAGCCCGCCTTGTCCTGAATTCCCACTTTTTTCAGCAGGTTCATGGCCAGCTCCACAGCATCTTTTTTAGGCCGTTTCAGTACATGAACCGGCGCTTCGATGACATTTTCCAGAATGGTCAAATGCGTCCACAAATTGAAATGCTGAAAAATCATTCCCAGCCGTGTCCGAATGCGATTCACCTGTTTCGGATCTTCCGGCGCAGTTTCACCGTGACGGTTTTTTTTCATTCGGATCAGCTCGCCAGCAATAGACACGCTGCCGGCATCCGGAGTTTCCAGCATATTGATGCAGCGCAGCAACGTGCTTTTCCCGGAACCGCTGGAGCCGATCAAAGCGATTACATCCCCTTCATTGGCTGACAGGGATACTCCTTTTAAAACCCGAAGCGATCCGAACTGTTTATGAATGCCTTCCGCCACAATGGCATTGGGTGAAGATGCGATCCCCAATATGATCTCCTTTGGTTGGATTATGATTCATCAATTTTGCCAAATCCCGTTTTTTAAATGCCATGCTTTTCAGAATGAGTCAACCCAATATGTCCAGATCATATTGATATTTTAATATTGACGGCTTTGCAAAAAGCCCGCATGCTGCGCTGTGTGAACTGGAATAAGAAGCTTTTCTCAAGAGGAACAGATGATGTTGAAAGGATACGCATTTATTGTCGCCGCAGCGCTTCAGTGGGGAATGATCGGCCCATTTTCACGAATGGCGTTTCAGGAAGGGCTTTCTCCTGTCGAAGTCGCGTTCTGGAGAGCGCTTCTGGCATGGATTCTTTTTGGCGGCCACGCCGTGATCCGGCAAGAATTGAAGCTGCACAGAAAGGATATCGGATATCTTCTGGCATTTGGATTTTGCGGGGTAACGCTCTTTTATTATTTTTATCAGATGGCGGTCCTGCAGGGTGGGGGTGCGCTGGCGGCGGTACTGCTTTATACCGCGCCGGCATGGGTGGTTCTGTTTTCGAGAATTTTTTTCAAAGAAGCCATTACCACAATAAAACTGCTGGCGCTGCTTCTGACGATAGCCGGTGTTTCGGCGATTTCCATTGGAAACAGCGCAGGAGACGGCATGGCGGCTGTTCCGCTTCGCATCTCAGCCATTGGTTTTGGCCTGCTTTCCGGATTCTGCTATTCGCTGTATTATATTTTCGGAAAGTTTTTCTCGGGTCGCTACAGTTCCGCCAATCTCTTTCTCTACATTCTTCCGATAGGGTTCCTCGGGATGCTGCCGTGGGTTACATTCACCCACAAGACACCGACCGCCTGGCTGGCCTTGGGCCTTCTGGTTGTCATCTGCACCTATGGAGCAAATTCCTGCTACTATGCCGGGCTGAAATACCTTGAGGCAGGCCGGGCCGCCATTGTTGCGACCGTAGAACCCGTCATGGCGGCTGTTGCCGCCTATTTCTGGTGGCATGAAGTGTTCTCGTTTCAGGGGTATCTGGGCAGCATGCTTGTTCTGGCAGCCGTGATTCTGATGATCAAGGATGACAGTGGCAGCCGGTAATATACCTACTTTCCTTTATGTTCCAGCCAGTCATTCATTTCTTGCAGATGTTCGGAAAGCGGATAAAAGCCCTCGGCAAAGACGCTGTAATCCCCGCCGCCAGCCATTGCAGCCGCAAAACGTGCGTTATTAGCGTCGAACAGCCAGATGTGGCTCCATTTTTTCTCAATGGCGCTGTCGAAAATACGAAGGTTTTTATCCGGTTTCGGCGCATATCCACGTTTCCAGATTTCCCGCATGATGTCCGTAGCGGTATGTGTTGCGATATTGGTAGCGGCAATCATATGATCGTACCGCGCCCAGTGTCCTTTCACCCATGAGGTACTGTGACAGGATTTACAAATGGCCTGCATGGTTTCCCGGCGTTTTTGGAATTCCTGATCGTCGATCAGCGCCGAAACGGCGCTGCTGCCATCAAAATCCGTCGGCAGCGGCAGACCATCCTTGTTCCGGATGATAGAGGTGTCGGGAGACTTCGGCTGTCTGTGGGCGTAGATCAGGCCGAATATCCGATCTGAAAGGCGGTCGTTCATCCGGTGCGTCCTTTGCGCCACGACAGCGCCATCGGCGCCGGTCAGCAGACTGATATGACAGACCGCACAGGTGGGCGCCGTGAAATCCTGACCGATCTTCCAGGGAACCGCCGTAAAATTCCAGCCCGCTTGCTGGGAAGCCGCAATATTGCCGTGTTTACTGGCCTCATAGACCTTGTAGGCGGGAACATCGGGGCCCGAATGGCACTCCTTGCAGGTATAGGGTTTTCTGGCGGTTTCCATCGAAAAGCTGTGACGGCTGTGGCATGATGTGCAGGCGCCCAGGCTTCCGTCCGGGTTGATTCTTCCCACGCCCTGGTTCGGCCATCCCTCGATAACCGGAAACTCCAGTTCGCCGGCATCGGTATTCCGTTTTTCAAAACCTGTTACCGTAAGGCGTGTGCCATGACAATACAGGCAGGTTGTTGCATCCATCGATGCGTCCGGTGATGCATAAACGACCCTGTGATTTTTTTGCGACGGGCTTCCGGTAATACTTTGCTTCAGGCTCTGGTACAACGTATTTCCCATCAGGTTTTTCCAGGCATGAGCCATGATGTTGTCGGCGTATTGCTCACGTTCCTGTAAGTGACACACCGCGCAATCCTCCGGAGTAACCACGACATGCACCTTGAACCCGTTATGGGAAAATGTATCACTGTGCGCGTCCGGATTTTGGGTGTGACACTCGGCGCATCCTACGACAACGGCTTTCAGGTTGTCCGGTATGACAGCGCTGGAGACTTTTCTGGCCGGCACGGCTGCCTTCATGGCATTTTCAGGGGTGATCATCGCGTGACGGCTTTTTTTCCAATCCGCCACAATTCCCGGATGAAACGTTTCATGACATCCCAGACATTCCTGTGTAGCCTCGCTGATCGGAAGATTGTCATCACAAATACCAGGTATGGAAACCATAACCCCGCTGCACGCCAAGACCATTATCAGAAGATGTTTCATGAGGCTCCCTTTCATCTTAAATCTTTTTCGCTCTGAACGCCGCCCTTGTGCTCCCTCTTTGGGGGTAATTTTTCTTGCCATTTAATGGACACATGATAATTTGTATATCGATAAAACACAAATAGCAATTCGCACGATGCAACACGGCAAGTCGGTTTTGCCGGCATCGTCATCTATTTTCAAGTCTTGCCGACTGTCCGCCGGTACCATTTGCGCTTCCTTTATTATTGACGCATTTCATCGTGTTTGTTAAGAGGACGCGGCATACGAACGGCAAGCATCGTCGCATCAATCGAGGTCTCGCAATGGAAAACACATCAGATATACAGAAACGGTTCAGTGATTTCCGGATACCGACACCATGTTATATCGTGGATGAATCAAGGCTTCTGAAAAATCTGAAAATTCTGGAAACGGTGCAGCGGCAGACAGGCTGCAGGATTCTGCTGGCACTGAAAGGCTTTGCCATGTTCAGCCTGTTTCCGGTTATTCGGGAATATCTCTGCGGGATCGCCGCCAGCTCTGTGGATGAAGCCAGACTTGGAGCGGAAGAGTTCGGCAGGGAGGTTCACTTTTGTGCCCCCGCGTTTCCGGATGCGGATTTTGATGAAATTCTGTCTTACTGCCATCATATCGTGTTCAATTCGTTTTCATTCTGGAACCGCTGCAAGACCCGAATCATGGAATCCGGAAAACCGGTACGCTGCGGCATCCGGGTCAATCCGGAGCATTCCGAAGTCCGGACGCCCATCTACGACCCTTGCGGTGCGGGTTCCCGGCTGGGAGTAACCCTGGAGCGTTTCGAGGCAAAACATCT
>DAIEFO010000111.1 GCA_027325475.1 Desulfobacteraceae bacterium
TTGTTCTCCAAAACGGTTTGATTGGTATGCGTGTTGTTTCTGTATATGCGGACACGGGTTTTCCTTTGGCCCTGGTTTTGAAAGACACCAAAATGATCACCTTTTCCGCCGATGAACGGCTCCGGTCAGAATGTTTTTCTCACTCTGACAGCGCCCAGGTATATCGAGCCTTCCTGACCGTCAATGCTGATCATATCTCCGGATGTCAGTGTCTGTCGATGAATTTTGCACTGTTTCTCTTTTTCATGGCATATCATGTCGCTGCATCCTACGACGCAGGTTTTGCCCAGACGATGCGCCACGACCGCCGCATGTGATGTCAGTCCGCCGCGTGCGGTTAGCAATCCGTCCGCCGCATGTATTTCGCGGATGTCATCGGGGACGGTGTCGCTTCTGAGCAGAATCAGATGCGTCTGGGGTTCTGCGGCGCGCCACTGGTCAATTTCTTCCAGGGTAAAGACCACACGGCCGCTCATGGCGCCGCCGCCCACGCCGATGCCATGTCCCAGAAACCGCTCACGGGAGATGTCCTCCGGATCGAACGACAGCCCTTTTTTGCGCTCCCGCATGGCCATGTCGCGAGTCTGAAGCAGAAACAGATCCTGCGGCGCCGGACTTTCAAAGGTGAATTCCATTTCCTGCGGGGTCCATCCTTTTTTTTCGATCAGATCGATGGCCCAGCTTTTGAGCGCTGCGTAAATTTCCGGAAAACGGGTTTCCAGGGTAATGTCTGTGTTCCGCATTTCAATGTTCTGCTGAAAGATCGAAATCGGCAGGGTGTTGACCAGACCGGAAACCACATCTTCTCCCTGATTGCCGGTCGTGAAATCGCCCCATAACCGGACGCGGTCACCGGGCCATCGGGGATTATGGGTAAAGATAACACCGGTTCCGGACTGCTGGGAGATGTTGCCATATACCATGGACTGCACGGTCACGGCGGTTCCCCAGTCATCTGAAATCCCCATGATGCTGCGATAGGTTCTGGCTTTGTCGGAATCCCAGGATTGAAACACACTGTGGATGGTCATGTAAAGTTGTTCCAGAGGGTCTTCCAGAACCGGATGTCCGGCATTCAGAATGCTCTGTTTATAGGCCAGGGCAATGGTTTTCATCTGTGCGCCGGTAAACTCTCTCTTGAAAGGAATCCCCAGCGATTGTTTGAAATCGCCGATAATGGCGTCAAAGTGATCCCGCTCCAGCCCCACCGCCATGCCGTAGCACTGAAGAAAACGCCGGTAGTTGTCCCAGGCAAACCAGGCATTGCCGCTGGCATCGGCAAGACCTTCTGCGATACTTTCATTGATTCCGACATCCAGAAGGGTATCCATCATACCCGGCTGCGAGATGGAAGCACCGCTTCTCACCGAAAGGAGGAGCGGACGCCGCGGATCGCCGAAAGTCTTGCCGGTCACATTTTCGAGAACCGCGATATGATGACGGATCTGTTCTCTGAAATTTTGCCGCGCCGGTGGATAATTTTCGATAATATCCCGGCACCGGAAGGCTTCCGTGGTGATGATGAAACCCGGCGGCACCGGAAGACCGAAGCATTTCAGCTTGACCATGTTCAGGCCCTTGTTGCCGGTATAGATGATTCCGGGAAGCTGTTGGCCGCACTGGTCAACCGGAGTGATGGCCTGGCTGGGGTCATACAGCAGCAGAAGTCTGAGCTGATCGGCGCGAAGCTTGTCAACCTGCTGGAACAGCACGGTCAGTATCCGGGTCAGGAGCCTGTCCAGTTGCTGAAGCCCTAAAGAAAACACAATCTGATCCCTGAAGAATATTTCAGATATCCGGTGCGCCCGTTTTTCGATATCCATATCCCCGTCCTGAGGCTGGTAGCGCGGGGATATCCGGCTGCGGTCGGCGGCGGCGATGATCCGGTTCAGGTTTTCTTCATGAACATTGTTGAAATAGTCATGAATGATATGGGTAACCGCCGTAGAAAAACCTTTAAAGATATCGAGGTACTGTGTAAAGGTAAATCCCTTGATTTCAAGGGAATGGTTCAGCATCTCCTGCTGACGCTCAAATTCGACGGAGTGAATGCCATCGACTTTCAGCGCGCGGTCAAACAGGGTCAGCAGCGCGGCAATTTCATGGATGGTGACATGGGTGATCAGCGTCAGATCGATGGAGGTCACCAGCTCCTCAAAAAGGACATTCAGCAGCGACTCCATCCGGAATGTCAGTCCCAGCGCATCGAATTTCATTTCATGGTAACTGCCATACATCGAGGGGATATCCACGGTGATATGCCGTTTTTTATAAATATCCTCATGAATTTCGTACGATGTTGAAGACAGAATGATCGTTTTGAGAAATTCCAGGCAGCCGATGAGCAGATCAGCCTTTCTGTGGATATCCGGTTCCTCCAGCGCTTTTTTGAGGCGCGGCAGTTCGGGGAATCCGTTAACGGCAAGCTGTTCCATGTAGTGCTGAAGTTCTGTGTCATCCGGATGATACTTGATATGCAGAAGTTTACAGAATACCGCCATCAACTGCACCCGTTCGATATCCATTTCGGATGCTCCGGATATTTTGGACATCAGTTCCGTTATCTGCGCCGGGCTGATCGCCGGCAGTTGTTCCGGAATCCGGATACCCTGCTCCTGAAGCTGCGTCATGACATGCCGGACGCCGTCAATAAAGGGGCCACTGACCTCGATCCTGTAAAAAATATCCGGCGGCACATAGCGTTCGATGTCGGCCTTGTTTCCGGTTTTCCAGAAATTCAGCACCGCATCCATGAAATCCGGCATCTGATTGCTGCTTTCCACATGGCTTTGTTTTCTCAGAAAATGAATCAGGATGTCTTTCCGGCGGGTCAGCTCATCCAGCCGGGTGGAAATATCCCGAAGTTCTCCTTCAGCGCCGATGTCATTAAAAAAAGAGGGGAATATCCGTGTCAACTGCTTGATCAGGTTATAGACAGGGCCGATGTCGCTGTTTAAAAGGCGTGTGATGTCGCGGGGAAAGATATCCGTGTCCTTGATGAAAATGCCTTCCAGTCGAAGGTGAATGATCAGGCAGGACAGCAGCCGCATGGACCATTTGGGATTCAGTTCAATCAGCTCCAGCCACGTCCGGATATTCTGAATATGTGCGCTGTTGGCCTGTATCTGCCAGTCATTTCCGACGCCTTCGATCATTGGCGTCTGAAACCCCAGATCGATCACAGCATCCATGAACACATTGACCAGATCGCTTTCCACGGTTTTATACACCCCTTTTCCCATGTTCAGGGCGCACTGCATCGCGGTGATGGGGTAGCGTTGGGTGCGGGTTTTCAAGATGGAAAAGGTTTTCCGGATCAGCCGGATAATGTTGCGGTGGGTATCGTTGCCGATAAGCCAGCTCAGAGTCCGGTTGATATCCTGCAGCGCGTCTTCATGGAGCAGGGCCAGACCGGAAATATTCATGATATGAAACAGAAAAATTACCTTCCACTGGTTGCGCCGGGTGTTGTCGTCACTGGATTGCCACAGAACCAGCGGCATTTTTTTATAGGTATCCACTATCTGTTCGTAGAAAGGAAGCGCCAGCAGACCCTGAAGCAGCGGCCTGGCGCCGATAAATTCCGACGCCATGAGGCGGCCGAGCCTGTCATGATGCGCCGCCATTGTCTGGTGGGAGATATCCCGGAAAATATCGTCAAACAACGGCAGATGCCCGGTTTCAGCTTCCGCTTCAAACCATGTCATTGGATCGTCTTCAGCCAGCCAGCAGGCGAATGTGACCTGGCAGTGCCGGTGCAGCAGACGGTTCAGGGCGCTGAAATCGGCATGAGATTCGGGCGCGCGCTCCAGATAAAGCGCTGCAAGCCGTTTGGTGGAGTAATAACTTCGCACAAAGAGTTCAAAATCGCGATCTGAAAGCTGCTGAATCCTGTCGAAAACAGATTCCAGTACCGATATGAAGCGAGGCAGATCCGCCTCAGCATCCCTGATGGTCTTTTGCAGAAACAGCAGCAGGTTATCGGCGGCATCGATGCGGACATCCGGAATGCCGCTTTCCGTGACGGCGTCCAGAAAAATACCGGCAATCAATCCGATCACTTCCGGTCCTCTGGGATGCTTCTGGAAGATATGAAAATAATCGAGGGCGTATTTTCGGGTTTCCTGGACAACAATCTTCCAATTTTTGTAAGGATGGGAGAGTTCGGTTAAAAACGTATTCACTCCCTCTGTAAGGCCATAGTAGCGGGACATGGCCTCCTGAAGAGGAAGATAACGGGAGTCGATGTGGACATCCACATGAAAGTCGGCAAGATTGATTTCAAGCGCTCTGGATTTGAATGACATGGCGGACTCCTTTCTATACATGAACGGGGATACACAGGTGCATTCCCGGTACAGGGCAGAGCAGTCTCATTATTCCTTGCTTAAAAACGCTGCGGTGATCTCAGAGCATCTCATTCATGAAACGATACATCAATTTTTTCATAGACGTCTGAAACAGTCAGTCTGCTTTCCACAGACGGCATCAAAATCGTATCATCCGCGCCGCTGACCTCGGAAAACAGCCAGTGGTTATCGGGTTGACGGACATAGTGTTCCATGTGGCGGGTATCCTGAGAAATGAGCAGATATTCCTGCAATGCCTGGATCATGCGATAATTCTGAAATTTTTTGCCGCGATCATAGCTTTCGGTGGAGGGAGACAGCACTTCAATGATAACCATCGGATTCAGAAGCGTATCTCGATGGTCATCTTCAAACTGGGGCTGGCCGCAGACAATTGAAATATCCGGATAGGTGTAGAGGCCGGACTGGCTGATCTTGACACGCATATCGCTGGGGTACACACGGCAGGGACGTTGCCGGAACTGTGCATGCAGGCTGGCATAGGTATTGCCGGCAATGAGGTTGTGTGTTTCGCTTCCGCCCGCCATCGCAAAAACGTCACCGCCGAAATACTCATTTCTGATATTGCCGGAACGTTCCTGCGCCAGATATTCTTCAATCGTGATCAATGGTTTGGGCTTTGCGGTCATTGAGACACCTTTTCATCATGATGGACATGGACAGTTTCCCATCGTTTGTCCAGATAATACAGAATCGGCACCGTCATTCGGGAAAAAAGCAGAGACGCCACTTCTCCGGCCATCAGAGACAGGGCCAGCCCCTGAAAAATCGGGTCGAACAAAATGACGGATGCGCCCACCACAACGGCTGCGGCTGTCAGCATCATGGGCCGGAAACGTACGGCGCCGGCGTCAATAACAGCCAGGTCCAGCGGCATTCCCTGCGCCAGCCGCAGTTCGATGAAATCCACCAGGATGATGGAGTTTCGCACCACAATCCCCGCTCCGGCGATAAAGCCGATCATGGAGGTGGCCGTGAAAAACGCGCCGAGCATCCAGTGCGCCGGCAGAATGCCGATCAGCGAAAACGGAATGGCCATCATAATGACGAGCGGCGTTGAAAACGACTGAAACCATCCGACGACCAGCACAAATATAATGACCAGCACCACAGCAAACGCAATGCCCATATCCCGGAATACTTCATAGGTGATGTACCATTCACCATCCCACTTCATGGTGTATTTGCGATCGCTGGCCGGGACACTGGCGGTGTATTGAGCCAGTTTATAGCCTTCCGGAAGGGTGATGGCGTCAATTTTTTTCTGCATTTCCAGAATGGCATACACCGGGCTTTCCTTGGCTCCGGCCACATCTCCGATCACATAGACAACCGGCAGGAGATTTTTATGATAGATACTTCTATCGGATTTGACATTGCGGGCGGTCACCAGGGTTGAAAGCGGCACCATCCGCCCATTGGCGCCGGCAAGCTGAATGGATGCCAGCTTTTCAATACCGGCGCGGTCTTTCAGCGGAAGCTGAAGCATGATGGGAACATCTTCTTTTTCCCGCGGCAGATGCAGCAACCCGACCTGTTTTCCGGAGAGCGCTGTCTGAAGGGCGTCGGCGACACGGGCCGCGCTGATGCCGTTTAATGCCGCTTTTTCCTTATCCACGTCGATATCATACCGGGGCTGAAAATTTTCCATGTACCAGTCCACATCCACCACTCCGGATGTTTCTTCAAAAATTTTCCGGATCTGAAGGGCGATTTCCCGCTGGCGTTCATAGTTGGGGCCATAAACTTCAGCAACCAGGGTGGAAAGCACTGGCGGGCCTGGCGGTACCTCGGCGATTTTGACTCTGGCGTTGAAACGCCTGGCGATGGCGTCAATGGGCGGTCTCACCCGTTTGGCGATGTCATGGCTTTGATCACTGCGGTAGGCTTTGCCTTCGAGATTGACCTGGATATCGGCCATATGCGGCCCGCGGCGCAGGTAGTAATGACGTACCAGGCCGTTGAAATTAAAAGGCCCGGATGTTCCGGAATAAATTTCATAGTCCGTGACTTCAGGAACGGTTTTCAGATAGTCGCCCATCGCAAGCGCGGCATCCGTGGTTCGTTCAAGAGTGGTGCCTTCCGGCGTATCGATGATCACCTGAAACTCGCTTTTGTTGTCAAACGGAAGCATCTTGACTTTCACCAGCCCTACCGCCACCATGGCGCATGCACCCAGCAGCAGGACGACAACCCCGCTTAGAAACACCCATCTCCAGAATGCCGTTTCAATGAGCGGTGTCATGATTTTCCGGTAGAGCCGGGTGCTCCAGTCTTCGGTTTCTTCGTGACCGCCTCCGGCGTGATGAGCGCTATCACGGACAAGCCGCAGGGCGGCCCATGGCGTCACGATGAATGCCACCAGCAGCGAAAAGACCATGGCCGCGGATGCACCGACCGGAATCGGCCGCATGTAGGGTCCCATCAACCCCCCGACAAACGCCATCGGTAAAATGGCGGCGATCACGGTGAGTGTCGCCAGAATGGTGGGATTTCCCACCTCATCCACCGCTTCGACCGCGATATCAAGCTTGGGCCTGCCGGCATTTTCAGGAAGCCTGAAATGACGCACCATGTTTTCCACCACCACGATGGCGTCATCGACCAGTATCCCGATTGAAAAAATCAGCGCAAACAGGGTGATGCGGTTCAGGGTGTAGCCATAGAAATAGAAAACCGCAAGGGTCAGCGCCAGCGTGACGGGAATGGCAAGGGCCACCACCCCTGATTCCCGATGCCCCAGGGTGAACCAGATCAGGATGGTCACCGACACAATGGCGATCAGCATATGAA
>DAIEFO010000112.1 GCA_027325475.1 Desulfobacteraceae bacterium
TGATAGCGCGTTACCGCTCTCACCCCTTATAAAAAAGCACTCAGACAGGGTTGCCCTTACATCCCGCGCGGGATAATCTCTATCGGAAATCACTCTTTAACACCTTAAAACTTTAACACCTTAAAAACTCTATGAAAACTGAAATTCTTTATGGCCTTCACCCCGTATGCGAGGCTCTCAGAGCCGGCAGAAGGACCTGCATTGAGATATTCATCGCCAAAGACAACGCCCGATTTCCGGAATTGATCCCGCTGGTGCACCCGCGGCGCATTCCTGTCCACACTGTCACCGCAGGCCAGCTTTCTGCGCTTTCGGGCAGCGAAGCGCATCAGGGCATCGCCGCGAAGGTCAGTGAATATCCTCTGGTAGAAATGGAGGCATTAAGCGGCGCTCAATCGCCATGCTTTCTGCTGCTCCTGGACGGCATCGTGGACCCCCAGAACATGGGCGCGCTGATACGCACCGCCCTGTGCGCCGGCGCGGGCGGCGTCGTGTTTCCCAAAGATCGTTCCGCATCTCCCATTCCTTCGGTTTCAAAGGCGTCTGCAGGCGCCATGGAACATATGAAAATGGCCAGAACCACCAATCTGACCGCCGCCATCCAGAATCTTAAACAAAACGGCGTATGGATCGCTGGCCTGGACAGAACCGCCAATCAATCCATATACGACATGAAATGGACCGGCCCCAGCGCTGTCGTTATCGGCGGAGAAGAAAAGGGCATCCGTCCCCTGGTTCGAAAACACTGCGATTTTCTGGTTTCCATTCCCCAGGAAGCTGACTTCAATTCACTGAATGCTTCCGCGGCAGGCGCCGTGGTCATGTATGAAGTGCTGCGTCAACGAAAGGCCGCCAAAGCAAAATGAATCCTGACATGCAACCATACCTTGTTTCCACCCCCACCATTGACAGCGATTGTCCGTCCGTTCAGGCCTTTGCCAGAAATAACGCAGGAGCCGATCCTGACCCTAAATCCCAGGCCATCCGCCTGTATTATGCAGTACGGGACGGCATCTGGTACGACCCTTACCGCATTGATCTGACGGAAGATGGGCTTAAAGCCAGCACGACGCTGCGCACCGGCCGGAGCTGGTGCATCGCCAAAGCGATTCTTCTGGCGGCCTGCTGCCGGGTGATGAATATTCCAGCGCGGCTGGGCTTTGCCGATGTCAAAAATCACCTTTCAACCGCACGCATGCGGGAACAGATGAAAACGGATACGTTTTACTGGCATGGATACACGTCTATTTATCTGAATGATGTATGGGTCAAGGCGACGCCGGCTTTCAACATCGAGCTCTGCAAACGCTTCCGGATGATGCCTCTGGAGTTTGACGGCAGCACTGACTCGATTTTTCAGCCTTTTGACCTCGATGGCCACCAGCACATGGAATACGTCAATTACCGGGGAGAGTTTTCGGATACGCCTCTGGATGCCATCCGTAAAACATTTCACGACAAATATGCCTGGAACCCGTCCTGCTGGAAGGACGCCGATTTTGACAGCGATGTCGCTCAGGAGGTGTGACGGCTTCGTAAAAAGTCCGGATGCTGCGTTGCGCTGCCACGCGGATTTATGAACTCAACATAATTCGTTAAAACAGGTCGCTGTCTCCCATCGTGTAGTAATATTGCTGTCGCAACATTTCCATGGAAAAACTTCTGTCAAAATGTTTAAAACACGGGCTCAGCCGGTTGGGTTCCTGTTGAGCCCTGAAATTCAGGCGCATCAAAATATCGGTCCACCACTGCGGCATCGGTGAAAACCATCCTTCAATCCGGTTGATTTCAGACCCGTTGTCATCTATCACCTGGTGCAATAGTTCACTGACGGCCTGCGGGCAGTTCTGATCAAACAGCGCATCTCCCCACAGCAATACGTCCCCGGAACGCCTGAACACCCCCCAGCCCACCAGCCGCCCCTGCTTTTTGACCGTGTACATCTGATGCACACGTTCCGGACAGGCCAGATATCGCCATTGCAGATATTTTGCAGATCGCTTTACCAGAAATCCATAGCGTGGACATACATTTTGGAAAAAATCATCAAATTCACCGGAAACCCGTAATACCTTTTCGACATTGAATTCGGGGAGCATACGTCCCTGAATTTCTGCATTCAGTTCCTGGAAGCAATCGCGATCCAGAACATGATAGGGAATGCCCGACAGATATTCGTACTGCAAAAAACGCTCTCCAAATTTCCGTATGACCCCTGTATTGAATCCATAAATAAATGGCGTTTCGTCTTCACAAAAACGGTTGTAAAAATATGCCGCCACTCGGCTCAGAAGGCTGGTAGCACCAAGCCCCGAATTTCGAAACGACGGATTTGTCATCGTATCCCCGCCCTGAAGCGTTATAAAGTCACTCCGGGTTTCAGAGGGCGCATGAAACGGCACCGGATATCCGCAAAAATGCGCCGCCAGCGTGTGATCTTCCGAATACGCTACAGCAATTTTACAGGCGCCAAATGGATTGTCTTTAAACTTCCAGCGCCAGTGCGCCAATGATCGCTCCACGCCGAACACCTTCCGAAAAAGCGGCAAAATAGCCGCCTCATCTCCATCCTGGTACTCCCTGATAACCACAGAATCCTTCTGCGCAACAATCACCTCGTATCCCAGCCGGCATTCGGCATACCAGCGCCGCTGATTCCCCCACCCGTCAATATATCGATTCAGATCATTGTTGATGTCATCAGACGCAACGATACGGAGCAATCGATCACGGTGCATGTCAAACCGTTCCAAAATGGCGTCACAGGTTTTCAAAACGCGGCTGCCAATAGATAACTGTTGTGAAATACGAAATCCACCCTCGGCCAGATTTCGGATCACCTCTTTCCGGAGATGCGCCGATGTAGAGGATGTTATCGCATTATCATAACACATTTCATCCCCAAGAATGACTTTCCCCTTCGGCGACAGAAGGGATCGCGTTCGTTGGAAGACCTTTTTAAGAGGATGGAGATATTGAAGAGACTCCTGAAACAGAATGACATCATAACCGCCATCCGATGCGAAATCACTGACGTCTTCAGCCATAAAATCCGCCACCCGATAATCAACACCATGATGCCGATATTGCTGGCGTGCGTAGGATATCAAATCCGGTGACGGGCCAATGGCGATGACATCAAAGCCTTTCTGCGCCAGAAAATATGCAGAAGCTCCCAATCCGCAACCGACATCCAGAACCTTCGCCGGTGGTTCCGGAAAGAACTGAAGCAGCAAATCGAACATATAGGTCTGAGCGCTTTCCAGCGTCAGGTCTTTTCTGCCTTCCGGCCAATATCCAAAATGCAGATGATCCCCCCCTAACATCAATCGATAATAATTGAACGGTTCAGGAAAGCTCGCCCACACCGGCTCCAATGGATTCATTGTTGACAACTCCTTTCGGCGGAAACTTTCTCCCATATAAAACACTGCTGCTGCGTGCGGATATACCCAGGACTGCCAATGCGTCCGAAATACTGTCCCGGCGACAGCAATTGCCAGTTATCCGGAGAAAAAACAAAATGGGAGCCTGCCCCAAACTTTCCCGCCGCAGGGATAAAGTTTGAATTCGGACTCCATTCAAAAAGCCATCCTTTTTTTAGAGACGCTGGAATTTCGATGGAAAACGGCTTGTCAAATTGCACAGAAGCATTTATCGCTGGCGGTGAATAACAGGGAAAATATTTTGCGAGCTTATGAGGAATCGCTTTCCATCCTTTGCAATGTTTCATCATAAATAGCCGATAAGATTCCATCATGAGATTTCTTTTTTTTACCCAGTTTTTCTGATCGCACTGGTCGTAGTGGTGCACGACACCCGCACCGGGTTCAACCCATAGCTGATATCCACATTGCCTTAAGCGGATGCACAGATCCGTGTCCTCGTAATAAAGAAAGAATCTCGGGTCGAACAACCCGCCGGCTTTCCGCACAGCGCTGGTTTTCAGCAACACATGTCCGCCGGAAAGGCCTGTGACCCTTACAGGCTTGAGCGATTGCCACACATAAACCGCGAAACGCCTCCATAACGCGCTGATCATGTTCGTACCCAAAGAGGAAGTGCCGATAGATAACAGCGGCTGAATCCAGTGTAACAGAGGAGGATATGAAGGCGGCAGTAAAAATTCACAGCGCTTATCCCAGAATATTTGAGGCCCGACGGCTCCGATCCTATCTGAAGACATCAACAGCTTCTGCAAACTCGGCAGACATCCATCACGCAGGTATGCATCCGGATTCAACAGCAGTACCATATCACTGTCACAAAGGCTGAACGCCCAGTTACAGGCGCCCCCAAAACCAAGATTTTCGGATGCGATCAACAGTTCAACGTCAGGCACATGAGAAAAACAATTCCGCAGTCTTTGAGCTTCGTCAATATCGGCACTGTTATCGACAATGACGATTTGCACGCGACCCAATGCAGGGGAATTCAAAACAGAAGCAACGGCTTCAGGAATAAAGCCGGAAGCATGATAATTGACAATAATAGCCAGAGTTTTCATAAAAGTACAACTTGTGTCAGCTTCCTAAAAAGTCCATATGGGGGTTGCGCTGCATCTTTGCCAGTTTCGGCTCCGATTTGGATCCAAAAAACTGATCAAAGAACTTGATTATTTCTTTTTGACTTGCTAATGCCTGACAAAATGGCTTCGATCGAAACATGAAAAACGCTTTCAGACACATCGTCAGATCACTGCTGCGAGCGTCTGTTAACACAAAAGGAAACAATGAGCAATACGTTGGAAATTTCAATTGTAATACCCTGCCTGAATGAATCTGAAACATTGCACGCATGTATCCTTGAAGCCATGTCGGCCATCGGCGATACCGGCATATCCGGAGAAGTCATTGTGGCGGATAATGGCAGTTCGGACGATTCCGTTGAGATCGCCCTCAAAGCCGGCGCAAAAATTGTTCATATCCATCAAAGAGGCTACGGAAGCGCTCTTCAGGGAGGCATTGAGGCGGCCGGCGGGAAATACGTCCTGATGGGAGATGCGGATGGCAGTTATGACTTCAGGGCCTTACCCTCTTTTTTAGCCAAACTTCATGAAGGGTATGATCTTGTCATCGGATGCCGGTTTCCTCGATACGGCGGGCGGATTGAGCCCGGCGCCATGCCATGGAAGCACCGGTGGATCGGAAACCCCATTCTTTCAGCAATTGGGAAGCTCTTTTTCGCTTCACAGGTTGATGATTTTCACTGCGGCTTGAGGGCGTTCAAACGCGATGCCATACGCTCCCTTAACCTCAAAACGAGCGGAATGGAGTTTGCTTCAGAAATGGTCGTAAAGGCTTCTCTCAACAGCCTTAAAATCGCACAAGTTCCCATCACGCTGAGAAAAGACGGCCGCTCAAGACCGCCTCATCTGAGAAGCTGGCGGGATGGCTGGCGCCACTTGCGCTTTATGCTTCTCTACAGCCCACTATGGCTTTTTATATTGCCGGGTCTTTTTCTGACAGTCTCGGGTCTTCTGGGATTTATCCTGCTTAGATCCGCTCCGTTAAAGATAGGACATGTTATCTTCGATTTGAACTCACTGCTGGTATCAAGTACCGCAACCCTTATAGGATTTCAGGTATTGTGTTTCGGTATCTTCATCAAGGCTTACGCCGTCAATTCAGGAATACTTCCAGGAACAGCCTTCTGGTCACGGATTGTCCGAGGAAGGCCTGTGGAATGGGGAATCGGCATTGGGCTGCTTTTTGCGTTAGCCGGCGCCGGATGTCTGATACGGGAAATCTTTGCATGGAAAGCCTCTGGTTTCGGAATGTTATCTTATCAGACAAGCCTTCGCGCCGTAATGACGGCAGCTACCGAAATCGGTATTGGAATTCAGGCCGTGGTATATGGATTTGCCCTGGCGATTATCGGGCTGGAGCACTGATGGCTATCGATTATTTTTCTATTCATCACCCATTTCGCAAAACAGCATCCAGAATTTCCTATCGCGTTCGTAACGATATCTTTGGGTCATTCATGAAAATCATGCACCCCACATCCGATGCGTCGATACTGGATGTCGGCGTCACACCGGACGAGGAACTGCCCGAATCTAATTTTTTTGAAACGCTGTATCCATATAAAAACCGTATTGTCGCTGCCAGCATCGAGGACGCATCATTTCTTGAAAAAAAATATCCGGGTCTGACGTTTGTGCAGACAGCAAAAAACGGCCTGCCCTTTAATGACCATTCCTTCGATGTTGCATTCTGCTCCGCCGTACTGGAACATGTCGGCGACAGACATCAGCAGCGGCTGTTCATCCGTGAATTACTGCGGGTAGCCCGAAGCTTTTTCATTACTACGCCCAACCGCTGTTTCCCGATGGAAATCCATACATTTCTTCCCCTGATACACTGGCTTCCGCAACCCGTACATCAAAAGCTTCTCAAGCAGCTTGGGCTGCATTTCTGGGCCAGCACTCAGAATTTGAACCTGCTGACGCCATCTTCCTTAAAAGCCCTGTTCCCTTCAGAGGTACATGTTCATGTATCCCATGTGTTTCTCCTGGGAGCGCCATCGAATCTGATCGCCTATGGAAACTCTTTTTGAGAATGCCGGAATAAAAAGACAAATCATAGTGTTGGATATCAGATTGTTTGCAGGACTGATCATATCAGACCTTTCCGGAATGCTCTGCGCAAAAGGATCGACAAGAAGAGAGAAAATGTCAGAATCAGAAAAAAATCAACAAAACGGTTCATGCAGGGATTGATCGCCGGTTTGAGCCGACCATAATAAAAACCAACAAAAACGTGAAGGCAATACAGCCCCAGCGAATAATTCGACAGCAACCGGATAATAAATCCCGGTGGGCGTTCAATCGAGAATGAAAGTAAAAAAAAGAATGTTGCGCCAACTGCAACCGATATCCGTGTATAGGATGGGAAAGCATATCCATCGTAAACAAAATTATTGATTCCCTGGAACCAATTCCATTCACAGACTGCGGACAGGACAAACAGGATGAAAAGGAATATGACGGTTTTTCGATAGGCACTGGCATGAATAATATCCGGATTGTTTCCGATATAATGGTACACCAGCGTAGAAATAAAAACATA
>DAIEFO010000113.1 GCA_027325475.1 Desulfobacteraceae bacterium
CCCAACAATGATGGAAACATTCATCACCCACCTCAAGAAAGGAGATTTCCCATGTTTTGTTTTCAATGTGAACAGACGGCAAAAGGCGAAGGATGCACCAAAATCGGCGTTTGTGGCAAACAGCCGGAGGTAGCCGCCCTTCAAGATTTACTGATATATACGTCCAAAGGGCTTTCCCTGGTGGCTGTCGCAGCCCGGAAAGCCGGAATAACAGATGATAGCATCAACCGGTTTACCTGTGAAGCCGTTTTTTCCACCCTGACCAATGTGGATTTCGATCCCAACCGTCTTGTCACGCTGATTCGCGACTGTACGGCCAAACGGGATGCACTGAAATCGAAACTGAATACCACATTTCCGGCAGGCCCGGCGGATTTCATTCCTGCTGGAACACTGGAGGGCATGATTCAGCAGGGCGAATCTGTCGGCGTCAAGGCGGATCCTTCGGCAGATACGGATATCCTGTCACTTCAGCAGCTTCTGACGTACGGCATTAAAGGTGTGGCGGCTTACGCGGATCACGCCGCCATTTTAGGGCAGTCGGATGACAAGGTATATGCCTTTATCCAGGAAGGCCTGGCCGCAACGCTCGACAAAAGCCTCGGCGTCAACGATCTGGTGGGGCTGGTACTGAAATGCGGTGAAATCAACTTGCGGGCCATGGAACTGCTGGATGCCGCCAATACCGGCACATATGGACATCCGGTTCCCACGTCTGTGCCGCTGGGCGCCAAAAAAGGCAAGGCCATTCTGGTATCCGGTCATGATCTGAAAGACCTTGAGGAAATCCTCAAACAAAGCCAGGGAAAGGGCATTTATGTTTACACGCATGGCGAAATGCTTCCATGTCACGGTTATCCGGAACTGAAAAAATATTCTCATTTTTACGGCCATTACGGCACCGCCTGGCAGAATCAGAATAAGGAATTCGCGGCATTTCCCGGCGCCATTTTAATGACCACCAACTGCATTCAAAAGCCTAAGGAAGTTTATCAGGATCATATCTTCACCACAGGGCTCGTGGGCTGGCCCGGCGTTACCCATATCGCCAATAAGGATTTTACGCCGGTAATTGAAAAAGCGTTGAGCCTGCCGGGGTTTCCAGAAGACGTTCCAGGTAAATCCGTGATGGTGGGTTTTGCCAGAAACGCGGTGATGGGCGTGGCGGGAGCCGTGATCGATGCGGTCAAAAACAAAGCCATCCGCCATTTTTTCCTGGTCGGCGGATGTGACGGCGCCAAAGCCGGCAGAGATTACTATACCGAATTTGTGGAAAAAGTGCCTGCCGATTGCGTGGTTCTGACGCTGGCCTGCGGAAAATTCCGCTTCTTCGACAAAGACCTTGGCAATATCGGCGGCATTCCCCGGCTTCTGGATATCGGACAGTGCAACGATGCGTATTCTGCGGTACAGATTGCCGTGGCTCTGGCCAATGCGTTCGGGTGCGGCGTCAACGACCTGCCGCTTTCCATGATACTTTCCTGGTATGAGCAGAAAGCCGTCGCTATTTTACTGACACTGCTGTACCTCGGCATTAAGGATATTCGACTGGGGCCAAGCCTTCCTGCCTTTGTTTCACCCAATGTCCTGGATGTGCTGGTGAAAAATTTCAACATCATGCCCATCAAGACGCCGGATGAAGATTTGAAGGCAATTCTGGGATAACCAGAGAGAAAAGCTGTATTGAAATGACGGAACGCCTGGAAACTGTGCTTCCAATTGCAGCTTTCAGGCATTCCGCTCTCACGATCAGGGAGAAATCACGTCATGAAATGTCCAGGTCAGGATACCCAGTACTGGAAACCGGGAGCGATTTTCGAAGAGACATGTCCCAAATGCGGCGGAGTCGTCGAATTTTTCAAGGATGACACCACCCGCAAATGTCCGCACTGCGATCACCGTTTCGTCAATCCCCATATGGATTTTGGCTGCGCCGCCTATTGCCAGTTCGCCGAACAGTGCATCGGTACAATGCCAAGTGAAATACTGGCTCAGAAGGAAGATTTGCTGAAAGACCGGGTGGCCATCGAAATGAAACGGTATTTCAAAAACGATTTCAAGCGGATCGGCCATGCGTCCCGGGTAGCCAGGTACGCCGAACGGATTGCCAAACTGGAGTCCGGTAATATTGCGGTCATTTTGTGCGCAGCATACCTGCATGATATCGGCATTCATGAAGCCGAGCGCAAACACGGCAGCACCGCCGCCCGTTTTCAGGAGCTGGAAGGCCCTCCCATCGCCAGAGACATCCTGTCCAGGTTGCATGCCAAGGACGCCTTGATAGACGAAGTCTGCGACATCGTCGGCCATCACCACCATCCCCGTCCTGAAGAAACGGTCAATTTCAAGGTGCTCTATGATGCGGATTTGATCACCAATATCGAAGAAAACCAGAAGGAATCGCCGTCTTCTGCGGAACGTCTGAATCAGATGATCGACACATCCTTTTTAACCGGCAGCGGCCGCCAGGTGGCCCGTGCTGTTCTTATGCCATAATGAGGTATCGCACATGAAAGTACTCAGAAAAATCATTCAGATCGATGAAGAACGCTGTGATGGATGCGGACAGTGCATCACCGGGTGCGCTGAAGGCGCCCTGAAGCTGATTGACGGCAAGGCCCGTGTGGTAGGAGAGCAGTTTTGCGACGGGCTGGGAGCCTGTATCGGAGAGTGTCCCAACGGCGCATTGACTATTATTGAACGGGAAGCCGAAGAATTTGACGAAACCGCCGTAGAGGCAATGCTGGAGAAATCCCAGTCGTCCGGATGTCCGTCTGCAAAACTCCAGATGTTTCCTGGAACATCCGCCTGTGAGGGCGCCAACATACCAACATCTCTGGAAACAGAAGATGCATCATCCCTGTCCCACTGGCCGGTGCAGATTCGTCTGGTGCCTTCCAACGCCCCGTTTTTGAACGGAGCGGATCTGCTGGTAGTGGCGGACTGTGTGCCGGTAGCCTATCCTTCCATTCACAGAGATTTTTTAAAAGGCCGGGCGGTCATGATGGGATGCCCCAAATTCGATGACGCGCAGAGTTATGTGGATAAATTCGCCAAAATCTGCAAAAATGCCGGCCTTAAGAGCATCACGGTCCTGATCATGGAAGTGCCCTGCTGCTCCGCCCTTCCGACAATTGTCCGTAAGGGCCTTCAGGCATCCGGAGTGAGCATTCCCATCACCGAGATCGTGATCAGCACTCAGGGAAAAATACTGGAAACCAAAATAAGCTGATAATTCAAAGAAAGATCAACTCTTGACGGCTTCCTCCTGGTTCAGCACTAAATTGTGTTGAATCGTCGAGTGGCAGTTGTTATACTCCATCAGAATTTTCCGATGGGTATATCCCTTGACAGTGTCACCAGGAGGTCGCCATGCGGCTGCCGTTTTTATCGTCCGTTATGGAATCTGTTTTCGGCGAAATTCAGGAACATGCCGAAAAAGTAAAAGAGTGCGCCTGGATTTTTCAACAGGCGTTCGAATGTTATATGGATGCGCACTGTGAATCTTTCAGCGAACATATGGCGGAAGTCGTCCGTATCGAAACGGAGGCGGATGAGATCAAACTGCGCATCGCGAGCCATCTGCCGCTCAACGTTCTGATGCCGGTGAACAAGGCGTTTCTGCTGGAATATATTCAGGTGCAGGATAGTGCGCTGAATGCGGTTGTCCGGGCGCTGGAATGGCTTTCATATCGAGATCGGAAATTCGTTCCTCCACATTTTCATGAGGATTTCCTGCTTCTGGTGGATGCCGTGATGGACCCTTTTGAAGAACTCGTTAAAATGGCAACCGAAGCCGGGAAATATTGCAAACGATTTTCTGAAATTTATTGGCATCGGATCGGTGACATTGTCCGGAATATTCTTCAGCAATATCACGAAGCCGAAAACATCGAAGAAAAAATCAAGCGGAAAGCATTCGACAGCATATCAGACCCCATCACGCTATATCATGTTGTCCGTCTGGCGGAATCGATCGGAACGGTTTCCGCCTGCACGCGACATACTGGAACCATGATGGCGGCCTTGCTGGCACGGTAAATACCGCCCGGAAGCCCATGCCCTGGACAAACAGCCGATTAAGCAGCCTCTCCTAAAGAATCCTCCGAAAAATACATGACTTCATAGACCTCGATCTCAATGCCGGTATCTTTCCAGCAGAAACCTGCCATCCCGGCTTTCCGGCACAGATGCGACAGGAAATCTTCCGGACGCGGCAGTTGCTCCCAGACCTGAGGAAGAAACGTCGCGCGGTGGTTCCCTTTTGAAAGGATGACGCCGTGAATGCCCGGTTTCAGCAGGGATATCAGCATATCCGCATTTTGAAACACCAGCGGTTTCGGCAGCGTCAGAACACTGATTTCAATGGCGATGTCCCCCAGCTCTTCTGACGTTACCGGAGAAAACCGGGGGTCATGAAAAGCCGCATGGACGGCGTTTTCCCGCACGCCTGACAACAGTGGTGTCACCGGTTCAATGGTGCCGATGCACCCGCGCAGTTGATCTCTCAGGTGCAAGGTTACAAAACAGCCTGATTTTTCCAGCAGCGCAGGAGAAATGGCATCCTTCTCCGGGTGCTGCGAGATGCCTTTCAGGTGATTTTCAATGACAGAACGTGCAAACTTCAGTAAATAATGTTTATCCTGGGTCGAAATCTGTGACATATTCTTTCCCTTATTCTGACTTTTTGCGACTTCATCATTGTTATTGCCGGAAGATGTATTATTATATTTTTTTGTGTTGCTACTGGATGATCGTGTCGTGTGGTGTATCACCGGCGGAGGAATATGATTGATTATTATAGACCATCAGTTGTGGAGTTACAATGGCAGAAACCGATAAAGATGATTTAGTCAGTATTATCGAGGAAGACGAAAAAGACGCAAGCATTCCCAATATCCTTCCGTTGATGTCGGTGCGGGATATCGTGATTTTCACGGATATGCTGCTGCCGCTTTTTGTGGGCAGAGAAAAATCCGTTAAAGCGGTCGAAGAAGCTGTTTCAAAAGATGGTTTTATTTTTCTGGCCACCCAGAAAGATACGAGTGTCGAAAATCCCAATCCGGACCAGATTTATAAAATCGGCACCATCGGCCGTATCCTCCGAATGCTGAAGCTTCCGGACGGCCGGGTGAAGGCGCTGGTGCAGGGTGTCGCCAAATCCAGAATTATTCAGTACACCCGGAAAAAAGCGCTGTACCGTGTCAAACACGAAATCATCCCTCAGCTTTCCCCTGAAAAGAAGATGAGCATCGAGGTTCAGGCGCTCATGCGCAATGTGCGTGAAAATTCCGAAAAAATCCTGGCGCTTCGCGGAGAGATGACCGGAGATGTCAGCATGATTCTAGACAGCATCGAAGATCCGGGCAAGCTGGCTGATCTGGTAGGCTCCAATCTCAGGCTCAAGATTGAGGAATCACAGGAACTCCTGGAACTCATCGATCCTGTCGAACGCCTGAAAAGGGTCAATGATCTGCTCTCGCGCGAGGTGGATTTGTCTTCCATGCAGGCCAAGATTCAATCCAATGTCCGTGATGAAATCGCCAAGACCCAGCGGGACTATTTCCTTCGAGAACAGGTGCGGGCGATTCACAAAGAGCTTGGTGAAAGCGACGAAAAGGCGTTAGAGGTTGAAGACTACCAGAAAAAGATCAAAAACGCCAAGATGTCCACCGATGCGGAAACAGAGGCGATGCGGCAGTTGAAGCGGCTCGAGCAGATGCATCCGGATTCCGCCGAATCCTCCATTGTCCGCACGTATCTGGACTGGCTGGTGGAAATGCCCTGGAGTAAATCCTCAAAGGAAAACATCCAGATCACCGAAGCCCATAAAATTCTGGATTCCGAACATTATGGTCTGGACAAAATCAAGGAACGCATTCTCGAACATCTCAGTGTTCGAAAGCTCAACCCCGCCATGAAAGGGCCGATCTTGTGCTTTGTCGGGCCTCCGGGTGTGGGTAAGACATCGCTTGGCCGGGCTATCGCCAAGGCCATGAACCGGAAGTTCATTCGGATATCCTTGGGCGGCATCCGGGATGAGGCCGAGATCAGAGGGCATCGCCGCACTTATGTGGGGGCATTGCCCGGCCGTATATTGCAGGGACTGAAGCAATGCGGCGTCAACAATCCCGTTTTTATGATGGATGAAATTGACAAGCTGGGGGCGGATTTCCGTGGCGATCCGTCCGCAGCACTTCTCGAAGCATTGGACCCCGAGCAGAATTCGGCGTTCAGCGATCATTATCTGAATCTGCCGTTCGATCTTTCAAAGGTAATGTTCATCTTAACCGCCAATATGATGGATACCATACCGTCGGCGCTTCTTGACCGGATGGAAATCATTACATTATCCGGATACACCCAGGAAGAAAAAACGGTGATTGCCGAAAAATACCTGCTTCCCCGACAGATCAAGGAAAACGGCATCAAACCTGAAGATATTCAGTTCAGTCCGGCCGCGCTGCAACATATTATTGCGGAATATACTTCAGAGTCCGGTGTTCGTAATCTCGAACGTGAAATCGGCGCCATATGCCGGAAGGTGGCGCGCAAGCTGGCGGAAGAACAAAAGGGGCCTTTTGCCGTTTCCAGGCACAGTCTGCATAAATATCTGGGAATTCCCAAATATATCCAGGAAATGGAACAGGAAGACAGTCAGGTGGGGCTCAGCACGGGTCTGGCGTGGACGCAGGTCGGCGGTGAGGCGCTGTATGTGGAAGCGACCCTGATCCCAGGCAAGGGAGAAATGATCATTACCGGTCAGATCGGCGATGTCATGCAGGAGTCTGCACGGGCGGCGCTGAGCTACGCCAGAAGCAGATTCACCGATCTTGGCATTGAAGAAAACGCGATGGAAAATCAGGATGTCCATATTCATGTACCTTCCGGCGCCACCCCCAAAGACGGTCCTTCCGCGGGGATTGCAATGGCGACGGCCCTGATTTCCATTTTGTCCGGCAAACCGGTCAATAAATATGTAGCGATGACCGGTGAAATCACCCTGAGGGGCAGGGTGTTACCCATCG
>DAIEFO010000114.1 GCA_027325475.1 Desulfobacteraceae bacterium
GCGCGCCTTGCCTGCGAACTTTTTACAAAGCCGTCCGAAATTCGACTTTTTACGAGGGCACAAGGTTGCCCTTACCACGAATACCGTGATCTTCGCATTCCTTATTCTGACAACAAAATTGTTCGATCGGTTGCATGGTCGCCCTCCAGATAATGGTCTACATGCAACATTTCTCTTTTCTTCTTATATGTGAGCCAATTGCAAAACCTCCATCCCATAGGTCTTGGCACGGCCCAGGGTTGGTATCTCGAACAGAGAGATATCTCAAAACCGGTTGTTGAAGCCCCTCGTGGGCAAATATTATGGTTATTTTCCTGATTTTGGGCATAGACGTCCTTCCGGTGTCCGGACACCGCCCTGAAGCCCGCGACCTTCAGACTAAAATTAAACCAATAGCCGGAACAGCTGTGTTGCGGTAATGACCAGCATTCCAAACATTAAATGCGCCATCACCTTTTTCGGGCCGCGAACCCGAACGTGTCTCCCTCCATGATTGTCTTTCAGCATCGAAAACACCCGTTCCACCGAGGTTCTTTGGTTATACCGGGCATCCTGTGCTGAGTCCATCAGTACCTTTTCACCTGAACGCGGGTTGGAGTCAATCAGAGGAACATGTCCCAGGCCCCGAGCATACCGATGGATCGCTTCAGCGTCGTAAGCCGCATCCATCAAATCGTACAGATTGATCACGCGACCGGCCGTCATTTGCGCCAGAGGAATCGCCACCTGGGAATCATGTACGGATGCCGAAGTCAAGATGAGACTGACCGGGATTTCCCCATCAACAACGTCCGCGTGCAGCTTGTAACCGATCCAGCTTTCGCAATGGCCCTTGCTGTTTTTCTTGGTCCCGACATTACATGCCTGCGGCAAATCCGCGAGGTTGGCTTCCATACTGCGATCCGGCTGCAATTCCAGACGCTTGGATTCCATGGGGGGCGGTTCTTCGCCCTTCTTTCTTCGTCCGCGCTTGCCCTTGGGCCTCAGTGCCTTGGGCCCCTTTCTCACAGGCTTCTCCCGTGCCTCGATTGCCGTCGCGTCCCGGCTGACATGCCCGGCGATCTTGCCGCCATAATTCTCAACAATCATGGCGCGATGAATTTCGATCAAAACCCCGCTTTCCGAGAACTGATCAAAAGCGCGGGAAAACGTGGACAGCGACGGAATTTCCCAGACCATTTCCCAGCCGCACAACCGTCTAAGATTCTTGCATGACTTTAGATGTTCCACCAGAATCTCCGTGGTTGTAAAGTCATAGACCGCCTTGGCCACAAACGCTTTTAACAGATCAAGCCGCTCTTTCGGCTTTCGTCCGTTGCCAATCCAGTTAAACTTCTTCAGGAAAGGATTGGGGTTCATCAGCTCAATGACGGATACAAAATGCTTCTGTTTTTCCGTCAGCGGGTCCAACGCTTCTTCCAGCCAAGGAAAAAGAGTTGATTGTATGGTATTCCAAAGACTGATGAGACCGGGCATATTTTCCTCCTGCTTGTTAAGGTTGAATCATGGAATAAGCATGAAAAGGAAAATAGCATTTTTTAACTATTATATCAATATATTATATTGCTTATTGTCCGCTTTTTCGCCCCGTTTTTGCCCGGCCTCAACAAAAAAACAGGATGATCCGGAGGTTTTGCAATTACCTCATGTCAATATCTTTTGCTGTGCTTTATGCCAATTTCAGACACCACCAAAACTTTACGCTCTCATAAAAAGTCGAAGCCGTCATTTTTTTTCTTGCAAGGGTATTTCAATAAAGCCATAAAGAGCTTCTGGAGATGAAGTGTTGGGCGATACATTAACGGGGGTAATCGAATGGCAGTGAAACGCGAAGGGAAAGGTGAATCAGAATACCTGTCGAAGCGGTTCTCAATGCCATAAATGCTGTCCTGGCAACAAGTGAGAATTCATATACTGTGCCTTTTAGCACCGGAGAAACAGAAATGAACAAAATTAACCACCAGCGATTTACAGGCTTTGCCACCCTGTACAATTCATCCCGCCCCAAACCGCCACAAAAGATTGTTGATATCATTCTCGGATACCGCAGCGGCGAACGGATCAACAGAATCGTTGATATGGGGTCGGGAACAGGGCTATCAACAGCTATCTGGGAAGAAGCGGCAGATGAGATCATCGGTATCGAACCCACACCAGATATGCGTCATCTGGCGCAAGAACGATTTGCAAACATTACGTTTCTTGATAAAAGCAGTTATGCAACTGACCTTGAGACATCATCCGTTGATGTCGTCACTTGCTCTCAATCCTTCCACTGGATGGAGCCGGGTGCCACAATTAAGGAAGCTGCACGAATCTTAAAACCCGGTGGTATATTTGCTGTGTATGACTGCAACTGGCCGGTTGTCTGGAACTGGAATGCCGAAAGAGCCTACGAAGCACTGTTTGTTGAAGTAAAAAACCTGATCGAAAACTTCCCGGATTTGCGTGAATCTGAATCGAAGTTTCCCAAAGAAAACCATCTGACAAACCTGAGAACATCTGGTCAATTTAGATATACCCGGCAGGTTTTGTTTGATAATATTGAACCCTGCAATGCGGAACGATTCGTAAATATTGCTCTGTCTCAGGGCAAAATCCAAAACCTTATCAAGAAATCAGTGACGGAGATTGAGCCACCGCTTCAACAGTTTGCCGAAATCTGCAAATCCATTACAAACCCTGTGATGCGGGTGTGCTATGTGATGAATATCGGAATCCGATAACTTGAGGGGATATTGCCCCGTTATGGAGACTTCACTGTGACCTTTGCCAGCCTCATAGATACTGAGAAAAAGGGCAGCCATGTGATTTCACCGGCGTGGCGACCAGACGGGGTGTACTTCCGGTGAGAATTGATACCAGTTTTTCCGATGAGAAAAGGCGCCAAATTCCCCCCGCTTTTGATTCATCCTTTTTGTTTCCAATTTGCGGTAGCAAATTCCTTTTTCTTCCCTGATTTCCCATACCCTGCAAATTTCTTTACTTTCTTTGTTCTTCCGATATGGTTTCTCCACCAAAGGGAGGAGAGGCCATGGAGACCATCCGATGCAAATGCTGCGGCAAAATCATCCCGTCCAATCCCTGCGTAAAGCATCAATTATACTGTTCAGAGCCTGAATGCCAGCGGGAAAGAAAACGCCTTTGGCAGAAACATAAACTCAAAACCGATCCGGACTACCATGCCAATCAGATGGATTGCCAACAACGCCGGAAAGAAAAACATCCAGATTATTGGCGCAACTGGCGACAAACTCACAGACAGAAAAACCTTCCTGGCCAAATGCATCGGCGTTGCCGCCGGCAATGCCAACAAAAAGGTTCTCTTTATCAGCGACATGGACATGATCAATCAGCTTATCGCCGCGGATGTCGATCACAACCTGGTCAAAAAACTCTATATATATACATCAATAGATCACGATCACATAAAACGATAATCACTAACGCTGCAGGCGCGTTTTTCTCTCCTGCAGCGCTTACCCCTCCTGTTTACCTCATTTTCCAGGCAACAACGCACCCCTGCGCCCATAACCCGTCTGCAAACCGGAATTTTTGGCTACTTTTCTCGCTGGAAGTAACACCATTCACTTCAAGCTGATAATTTCCCTTCCCATGCGTACCCGCATCGTCCGTGATAAGCGGATGAGCCGCCCAGGCTGCTGCTGGTGAACCAGAATCCCAACAAATAAAAACTTCCTGACAAATCTCATGAAAACCACCCTCTAATTCCTCGGGCCATATGATTGCTTGATTATCAGTCCAAACTTACCCCGTGTGGTTTGTCATCTGGATCAAATACGCAAATTAATGCTCCAGATTCATGATATCACGGGATGGCACCACCCCATAAATGACATCATTCGCATTGGTCACCGGTAATGCGGAAAATGAATAACGGGTAAACTTTTCTTCCGCATCGCTGATGGAATCACCTGTATCCAAACTGATAACCTGAGTACTCATAATATCAGAAAGTGGGGTTCTGGGTTCAGCCATGAGCAGCTCAGCCAGGCTGACAACCCCCATCAGCCGACTGTCCGTGTCTGCCACATAAAGATAGTCCACCACATCAGCGTCCGCTGCCAGACGGCGAAAATCGGCAATCACCACAGCGGCAGGCACTTCAGGCGTCAGGCAGATATAGTGACTGGTGACCAGATCGCTGATGGTGTGATCCTGTTTTTCCATAATGGTCTCGATCTTTTCCGCATCCGTGGGGTTCATAAGATCAAGGATTTCTTCCGCATCGGGTGTCGGCAGTACCGACAGAACATCCGCAGCCTGAGCCGGAGTCATGTCCCCTACCAGTTCGGCATTGCGTTCCTTTGTCAGGGACGAAATTATAGTGCGCTGAACCCGCGGTTCGACTTCTTCCAGAGTGTCGGATGCATGCTCGGTATCAAGTTCCTTGAAGATGGCTATCCTCTGTTCTTCCGGAAGCTCTTCCAGAATGTCCGCCATATCCACGGGATGGATTTCCGGCAATGTTTCTTTGAGGATGTTCAGTTTTACGTTGCCCTTGAAACTTCCCATCTTTTCCGGAAGCCGCTGAACATAGCTCCAGGAGATCGTTTCTTTTTTAAATACTTCCGCCAGATGATAGATGAATTCGGCAACATAGCGCAGTCCTAACCGTTTGATCAGGCCGTATCTGCTGAAATCCACATCGGTAACATACATGCGACGGCCCCGCAGCAGCAGTTTCACATCATATACAATGTCGATATCATTATCATCCAGATCAATGACTTTTTTATCCAGGATGTGGTCTTTCAACAGGACTTGATTTTCTTCCGGCTCTCCTTCGTAGCTTTCAATTGATTCAATATCGACAATGATGGTATCCCGTCCGAAACGGGATACCCGGCTTATGGGAATCATAAGGGATTTATGGCCGAAGGAACGGCTTACGGTTATATAGATCACTTCAGGCAGTTTTTCGTGTTCAATGATAATCAGATCGTCCAGTTTTCCGATTTTTTTATTGTTCAAACGTACCGGATTTCCAATCAGATCGCTGAGATAAAATACTGTGTCCGTGTCAGAGCTTTTTTTAATGATGCTGTTCATGGCGATTCTCCCATCAGATCACAGTTATAAATTTATAGAGAAGCAGGCCTACCAGAAAGATGAGATAGAACCTGAGCATTAACAGCGAAAATTTCACCCATTTGGACATTTCTACGTTGGGAGTCGCATATTTCGCATTGATCTCGCGTACCTTGGCATAATGATGACTGAAAAAGCTTCTGAGCATGACTCACCTCACAAAATTATTTGAACAAGTTGGGGAACAGCGTGCCGATGCCGTACAGGCTGGAAATGATGATGATTGCCACCACGATAGCCGTGTTGATAATATTCTGCGATAACGTATTGGTATACTCGCCCATGGTCTTCTTGTTGTTCAGAAGGAGTATCAGAAAGACCAGTGCGGCCGGCAGAAGCGTAACGGCAACAACCTGCACGAACAAGGTGATCATCACCAGCGGTGCGTTCGGAATGAGTACGACAGCCCCGGCTGTTATCAAGGAGAAAAAGTAGTTTCCGTAAAACCAGGGTGCTTCTCGCACCTTCAGATTGAGGGAATGCGCCCAGCCGAACACCTCCCCGAAAGCCCAGGAGCTGGCAAGGGAGATGCAGACAGCCCCCAATAGACCCGCATCGAAAAGGCCAATGGCCATAAATACGCCGGTATGCTTATTTATCTCCATCAGCTTTATCGAAGCCTGTGCTGCATCGTCAATGTTGACTCCGTTCAGCACTGTCCCCGTGACGATAATGATAAAGATGGCTACAATGCCCGTTAACAGGGAGCCGAAGAAAGTGTCGAATTTCCCCCATGGGATATCCTTTTCCTTCATTCCCTTGTCCACCACGGCGCTCTGCTGGAAAAAGAGCATCCAAGGTGCGATGGTAGTGCCGACATTCGCCATGAGATAAAAGAAAAGTTCATTGTTCAGCCCGCCGGGGAAATTGGGCAGTATCCCCTTATGCATGATCTCCGATACGGAAGGATTGACCATGAACGCGCCTGGAATATAAATCAGGTTCACCGCGCAAAAGAGAAGGGCGATCTTCTCCCATGTCCAGTAACTGCCGTTTAAAACCATGATCCCCATCAGAATAATGACCCCGATGGCGGTTAGATATGGAGGAACGCCGAAGATATTCAGGGCTGCCGTCATACCGATGAACTCGGTCACCATGGTGAGCCAGTTCACCACTACGAGATCAAGAAGAGAAAACCACCCCCAGAATGGCCCGAAACCGGCAAAAATCGCCTCTGCATGCCCCCGCTTGGTAACCGCCCCCAGGCGAACGGTCATCTCCTGGACGTAATAGCAGACCGGGATGAGGATTATTATCACCCAGATCAAGCAATAACCGTACTTTGCGCCGGTTGACGCATAAGTGGTGATGCCACCGGCGTCATTGTCGGCAACCATGACCACGATGCCGGGGCCGGCAATCATAAAAAACAACATGATCGATTTCCAAACTCGGCGAAATTTATAATAGAATGCTGAAACGCTGAACATGTAATACCTCCTTCATTGGTCTGATGGTATTTGAAACAATCCTTTTATTCGGAAAACACCTTTCTTGTCTTGATTCAGGATAGGCTTACTTGCTGAAATCGAAACAAGTTATGGGAAAATTGTTAGATAGAAATCAGCGTCGTGTTAGAAGTCAACCTGTAGATGGATGGATGTTGAATAGTCTGGCGACATCCGCGGCTATCTTCTGTCCAGAATTTACCAAACAGAGTATTTCCTTCTGCTGATGCGGCTTGAGTTTTGGGCGGCTACCGCCAACACGACCTTGCCTGCGTGCCGCATCAAGACCATTGCGTGTGCGTTCGCGCAGCATCGCCCGCTCGAACTCCGCAATGGAATTGCTCCTATAGAAAACTCTCAG
>DAIEFO010000115.1 GCA_027325475.1 Desulfobacteraceae bacterium
CTTCCATCAAAAAACAGGGTGAGGCCACCCGTGGGCTGGGGGAAGCTTATATGGCGCAACGGAATTATCCATCTGCTCTCAAAGAATTTATGGAGGCTGAACGGCTGACGCCGGATGACCCGTACCTGCATGATGATATGGGGCTGGCTTACATGGCCAAAAATCGTCTGGATCTGGCGATCGAACATTTTAAAAAAGCCATCGCACTCAAGCCCGGATATGCGCCGGCCATCAACAATCTGGGTACGGCCTATATGACGCAGCAGAACTGGGACGCCGCCATCAAATGCTTTAATTCCATCACCAGAGATCTGCTCTATGCCACGCCTTATTTTCCGGTAACCAATCTGGGATTGATCTATTACCAGCTTCAGCAATATGATGTGGCGGTCCGATATTTTGAAAAAGCCTTACGGATGCAGCCGAATTTTCCCCCCGCTGTCTGTGGATTGAGCCAGACTTATTTGGCGCAGGGGAAAACGCCTGAAGCGCTCGCTCTGGTGGAATCCGGCATCAAATCGTCACCGAAATCCATAGAACTCTATTCAGAATTGGGGAAAATCTACACCGCGTCCCGCAATTATGAGAAGGCGGTGGCCGCCTATACCAAAGTGGTGGAACTGGGGCAGGCATCCTCTCCGCTGGTGGAAAGCGCCCAGAGATCGCTGGATACCCTGAAGGCCGGTTCTATCCCCGGTTCAGCAGCTTCAAATCCCTGAAAGCGCTTCAGAACTGCTGGACAGACGACGCCTGACAGAAAAGAGACTGCTCCTCACAACAGGAAATGCGCATGAATCTTGATTTTAAAAACGTTCTGGTCACCGGCGCCGCCGGATTTATAGGGTTTCATCTGTCGTTGCGTCTGTTGAAAAACGGGTGCCGCGTGGCCGGTATCGATAATATGACGCCTTATTACGATGTCGGGCTCAAACAGGCAAGACTGGATCAATTGCTTGCGTATGATACGTTTTCGTTTCATAAAGATGATATTTCGGATCGCAGCGGGCTGAAAACCGTGTTTGAACAGCATCCGCCGTTTGACGTGGTGGTGAATCTGGCGGCTCAGGCCGGAGTGCGCTACTCTCTGACAAATCCCCATGCCTATGTGGATTCCAATATCGTCGGTTTTGTCAATTTGCTGGAATGCTGCCGGTATCATCAGGCGCGGCATCTGGTATTCGCTTCTTCAAGTTCCGTGTATGGCGCCAACACCCGCATGCCGTTTTCGGTGCATCACAACGTGGATCATCCGGTATCTCTGTACGCGGCCACCAAAAAAGCCAACGAACTGATGGCGCACACTTACAGCCATCTCTACGCCATCCCCTGTACAGGGCTGCGTTTTTTTACGGTATATGGCCCCTGGGGAAGACCGGACATGGCGCTGTTCCTGTTCACCCGTGCGATTCTGGAAGACAGGCCCATTCAGGTTTTCAATCACGGAAAGATGAAACGGGATTTTACTTATATCGACGATATCATCGAAGGGGTTGTCCGAGTCATGGGAAAAACGCCCGAACCTGATCCTTCCTGGAGCGGCGATCATCCGGATCCGGCAACATCCTACGCGCCCTACCGCATCTATAACATCGGCGGCAATCAGCCGGTCGAGCTGACGCATTTTATTTCCGTCATCGAAAAACACCTCGGAAAAACCGCCCGGAAAGAATATCTCGATTTACAGCCAGGGGACGTGGTTTCCACCTGCGCCGATATGGAGGATCTGATGGCGGCGATCGGGTTCAGGCCGCAAACATCTCTGGATTTTGGAATTCAGCAGTTTATCGCCTGGTACAAAACTTATTATCTGAAATAAACGGGAGCCGCTATGACATCTTCAACACCGGATCATGATGTATGGACAAAATTGAAACAGCAAGCCGCCATCATGCAGCAGCCCGATCATCACCTGAAATATTTGGTGGCGGCTCCGGGCCGCTTTGCCGAGTTTTCGCGGACAGCCGCGGATCTGCTGTTTGATTTCTCGCGGCAGCGCCTGAACCGCACCGTTCTGGACCTGCTGTTCGCTTTGGCGGAAAACCGGCAGATTCAGAAGAAATTCGCTGCAATGGCGGCCGGTGAATTCGTAAATGTCACCGAACACCGGGCGGCCTTGCACATGGCCACCCGGGATTTTTCCAGCGATGCCATTTTCCTGAATGGTCAGGACATTCTTTCGGAAATGCGGGAGGTCAACCGGCAAATCCGGGATTTTGTCGAACAGGTTCACCGGGGAGATATTACGGGATCCACCGGGAAACGCTTTCGGCATGTGGTTGTCATCGGCATCGGCGGTTCCTATCTGGGAACGGAATTCGTCTCGACAGCGCTGAAAGCTTACGCGGCTCATGACATTTCGCTTTTATATCTGTCCAATGTCGATATTCATAATTTCGGAAGCATTGTCAGGGACATCGATCCGGAAGCCACGCTCTGGCTCATTATCTCCAAAAGCTACACCACCGCGGAAACCATGTCCAACGAAGCCCTGGCCCGGGCGTTCATGCGGGAAAAAGGGCTCAATCCTTCCGGCCATATTGTCACGGTGACCAGTAAGGGCAGCCCGGGAGACGATCCGGCCAATCCCGTACTGCGGTCCTTTCACATGTTCGATTGCATCGGCGGCAGATACAGCGTCAGCTCTGCGGTGGGCGGGGTTCCGCTCAGCCTGTATCTGGGTTATGATCTCTTTGAACGGTTTTTAAAGGGCGCCGAACAGATGGACCGGCATGCGCTTGATACGCCGGCGCAGGACAACATTCCTTTGACAGCCGCCCTGATTTCCGTCTGGAACAATAACTTTTTAAAATATCCGGCGCAGGCCATTATTCCGTACGCATCTCCTTTATCCAGACTCGCTCCGCATGTTCAGCAGCTCAATATGGAAAGCAACGGTAAAAGGGTCACGACCGAAGGTAAATCCCTCGATGAACCCTGCGGCGCCATCATTTTCGGAGAACCCGGCACCAACGCGCAGCATTCGTTTTTTCAGCTTGCGCACCAGGGACGGCCATTTCCGGTCGAATTCATAGGCGTTCTTCAACCGCAATACTCTCAGTATCACACCACATCCAAGGGGGTCACCAACCACCAGGAACTCTGGGCGAATCTTCTGTCCCAGCCCATGGCGCTGGCTGTCGGAAAAGACGCCGATGACCCGGCCCGGTATTTCCCGGGGAATCGTCCTTCTTCGACCCTGATCCTTAAAGACCTTTCTCCGGAAAGCGTCGGAAAGCTCCTGTCCTTTTATGAAGCAAAAACCGTTTTCGAGGCGTTTATCTGGGGAATCAATCCGTTCGATCAGTTTGGCGTGGAACTCGGAAAGGTGCTGGCCGACGGTATCCGGAAAGAAATGGCTGCCAGAAATCAGGACAAGACCCATGCCTTTGATGTTCTCGATCCCATCAGCCGTCATTACCTGAACGCCTTGTTTGAGGAGAAAATCGTATGAACACAGGCGCGTTGAATCTGGTCAACACCGCTTTGCATGCAGGCGTGGAAGTGTGCTTTGCAAATCCCGGTACTACCGAAATGCCGATTGTCGCGGCACTCGATCACGTACCTGGAATGCGTGTTGTACTCGGACTGTTTGAAGGCGTTTGTACGGGGGCCGCCGACGGGTGGGCGCGTATGATGGGACGGCCTGCCGCAACGCTGCTGCACCTTGGGCCTGGCCTTGCCAACAGCCTTGCAAACTTGCACAACGCTCGTCGTGCACGCACCCCCGTCATCAACTGGATCGGCGATCACGCGACTCGCCACCTTCCATTTGATGCGCCGCTGACTTCAGATATCGCGGCGCTTACCGGCAGTGTGGGATGGACGCGTACCGTCACGTCTGCTGGCGAGATGGCGGAAGCGAGTTTCGATGCGGTCCGGGCTGCGCTCGGGCCGCCGGGACGTGTAGCGTCATTGATCATTCCATCGGAATGTCAGTGGGAGTCTTGCTTAGAACCGCTTTTTGTCCCCATGCCGTCCGTGTTGCGCAAAGAAATTCCAGGTTCGGCGATTTACGAGGCGGCGCATCTGCTGCGCAAGGGGCGGGCGGGAATCCTGCTTGGCGGTAATGCTCTCACCGTGCGTGGTCTGAACGCAGCGGCGCGAGTGGCGGCCGCCACAGACTGCGGCGTTTGGATCGAAACCTTTCCATCACGCCAGGAATGCGGCCGGAACCTGCCAAAATTTTCGGCCCTGCCATATTTCCCGGAGCCGGCCCGAGAAGCGCTTGCCAATATTACAGCGCTTGTACTCGCGGGGGCCCGTGAGCCGGTCTCTTTTTTTGCCTATCCCGATCAGCCTTCGCGGCTGGCGCCTGAAAACGCGACATTGCACACGCTTGCGGATCCGGATGCAGGCGTTGATGCGACGCTTGCGCTTGAATCGCTTGCGCAGGAGCTGAACGCGCCTGCCGTCACTGTAGTGTCGCGGATGACACCGGCCTTTGTGCCCAACGGTCAGCCCCTTGATGCGGATATTCTGTGCCGTGCAATGGCCGCTTTTACGCCGGAAAATGCGATTGTGGTGAATGAAGCGGCCACGACCGGTTTAACCTGGAATGTTGTACATGCTTCGAATGCGGCGCCACACACCATGCTGTTTCTTACGGGGGGCGCCATCGGTCAGGGACTGCCCAACGCGCTTGGCGCTGCACTCGCTTGCCCGGATCGGCGCGTCATCGCGTTTCAGGCGGATGGAAGCGGCCTGTACACGCTTCAGGCGCTCTGGTCAATGGCGCGAGAAAGTGCGGACATAACCGTTGTCGTTTGTGCGAATCGCCGTTACCGTATCTTACAGACGGAACTCCAACGCGCCGGTATCATTCAGCCAGGTCCCAAGGCGCAATCACTCACCGATCTGACGCAACCCGTCATCGACTGGACAGCCTTGGCAAAAGGGTTCGGTATGCCGGCTTGCAGCGTGCATACCGACAGCGAACTGGCCGATTCGCTCATGCGTTCGCTTGTTGAACCCGGCCCCAGCCTGATTGAAGCAGTACTCGTCTGATAGGCCTGGATAAGCGCCTGCCTGCTGCAGGGCGTTCATGATTGCGGGGTTGTCATGGCTTCACGTTCCAGGCGCTTTCAGGAAGCCTCCATCGCCAATAGCGCGGCGCCCAGCGCACCGACACACTGGGGATCATCCGGCGCCAGAACGTTTCTGCCCAGCGCCTCTGTCAGTAACTGCCGCATACAGGGGTTTTTGGCCACGCCGCCGGTAAAAACAATATCACCGTCCGACGATACCCGATTGATCATGCCGGCGGCCCTCTGAATGACGCTGGTATGAAGCCCGCGAGCGATTTCCCGGCGATTCTCTCCTTTAGCGATCAGGGAGGTGACTTCGGATTCGGCAAATACCGTACACATGCTGGAAATGGTAAGGCTCTTTTCCGCTGAAAGCGCTTCCCGTCCAAATGATTCGATGTCAAACCCCAGCGTTCTGGCCATGATTTCCAGAAACTTTCCGGTGCCGGCGGCGCACCGGTCGTTCATTTCAAATTTTTTTACCTTCCCGGTTTCAAACAGACTGATGGCCTTGCTGTCCTGCCCGCCGATATCCAGCACCGCCTGGGCGTCGGGAAAACAGGCCCGCGCCCCAACCGCGTGGGCCTTGATTTCTGTAACCGTCAGAGCGTCAAACGAAATCTCGAACAAATTCCGTCCATACCCCGTCGCCATGATGCGGTCGTACGACATGCCGTCAATCAGGTCACGGGCCGCTCTCATCGGATCGAAGCCGGTGTCCATCTGAAGACTGGTCACAATTTTTCCGGATGCATTCACCACCACCAGTTCGATAGTGCGCGACCCGATATCAATGCCGGCAAAACGCTTTTCCATCTTGAACTCCCCCAGTCTTACCGAAGCTGTTCGACAAATGCTTCGATCCGGGTTTTGAGCTGGCCGACATCCTCCATGCTGTAATCCGTTTCAATGCGCAGGGTGGGAATTTTCTTTTCCTCGAGAGCTTTTTCAACAGGGATGGATTCCATCAGATAAGGCTGACAGAACTGGAGTCCGTAATGAATCACCCCGTCGGCCTTATATGCGGCGACCATTTCTTCAATATGGCGCAACCGGTCCGGATTCGGCGTAAAAATAGCGCAATCCACCTGATAATACCGATCCACAATGGCGTCCATCATCGCGTCAATGGTATTTCCGGAGGCATCTGTCAGGTTCCGCGTTCCGCGTTCTCCGACGCATGACTCTTCACCGACAATTACCGCTCCCGACGTTTCGACGATAAACGGCAGCTTCCAGTTAGGTACGGCCTGTGGGCATCCAGAAACGAGGATTCGGGGCGTTTTGGCCGGAAAAGCGCCTGTTTTGGCGGCAATGCGTTTTTCCAGTTCATCGCAGATTTTATTGACGGAATCCGTAAAGCGGGCAGGATTGTCGTAAAAGAACACCTGGTTGGCCAAAAGAGCGTCTAAACCGGATATCGGCGCCGGGTCGGCTTTTCTCAGGGAAGACAGGCGATGGATGGCGGCGCGTTTGGCGTTGACCGTCTGAATTGCCTGCTTCAGCGATTCTGTTGTGACAGCGACACCCGTCAGAGCTTCCATGGCGGATTTGAAACGCTGATACTCCGATTTTAACAGCGCCCTGCCCTGTTCGGATTTCACTTGCGGCAGATCCATCACATACAGGTTGTTTACCAGATGTCCCAGCGATTCATAGGCTTTTTTCTTACCGTCACAGGTGTTTTCGCCCACGATCATATCCGCGCTCTCCAGATAGGGACAAACCTTACCGAGTTTGAATCCGAAAGAGGATTTGATCAGGGCGCAGGTGTTGCGGGGCAGGTGCCGCTCGGCGTGGGCGTAACCGGCCTCGGCCCCGGCGCAGAGCCCGATGCAGACACCGCCGGCGGCCAGCACCAGTTCCTCCGGCACGAAGACGCA
>DAIEFO010000116.1 GCA_027325475.1 Desulfobacteraceae bacterium
GAAAATCTCATCGGCCGGGAAAACGAGGGCTTTATTCAGCAGATGAAGCAGTTCCAGCACGAGCGGTTTGCGGTCCTCCCTCTCTCCTATATCAGTGTTCAAGAGACGATCAAGGAGACAATTGAATACCTGCGGGGGCGCGTGGTTTTCGGAAAACCCCTCATCAGCAAGCAGGTGCTTCGCCACCGCCTGGCCCACTGGCTGGCTGAAGCGGAAACCATCCAGCAGTTGACCTACCATATCGTTCGCATGAAGATGGCAGGCCAGGATGTGACCCGGGAGATCAGCATGGGTAAACTCCTGGCCGGCGACCTGCTGAATAACGTAACTGCGGGCTGCCTCCAGATGTTCGGGGGGTTGGGATTCATGAACGAGATGCGCATCTCCCGCCGGTTCAGGGATGCCCGGCTCATCTCCATCGGTGGTGGCGCCAGCGAAGTCATGAGTGAAATCATCGCCAAGGCTTCAGGATTCTGAAAGCCGAAATCGGAGGAAATCATGCTGTTTGAATTTGATGGGAACCGACCCGGCGTGGGCAGGGGGACTTACGTGAGTGAAACTGCCCAGGTCATTGGGGACGTGATCATCGGAGAGAATTGTTATGTGGGACACGGCGACATCCTCAGAGGGGATTACGGCCGTATTGAGATCGGCAGTGGCACGGCGGTGGAAGAGGGCGTAATCATACATGCTCCGCCTGGGGGTCTGAACCGGATAGGCAACAGCGTGACCCTTGGACATGGCGCCATCCTCCACGGCAACGCCGTCGGAGATTTTTCCGTAATCGGCATGGGTGCCATATTGAGTATTTTTTCCGAAACCGGGGAATGGACCATTGTAGGGGAAGGGGCCGTGGTACGATCCAACCAGAAGCTTCCGGATCGGGTTGTGGTTGTGGGCAATCCAGCTATCGTGAACCGAGAGATTAATGACAGGGATCGGGAGCTATGGACCTATGGTAAGCAGATATATCTGGATCTGGCCCAAAAATGTTTAGAGCAGCCCATGAAGCGGATCGGATGATATACTGGGTAGGGTTTCCCTTCCCCGAATTCGTGTTCGGGAGACCGGCTCAAGCAGAGTGTGATCAATAAATGGGTTGTTGGATTTCCAATGGGTACCGATTAAGGGCGATTTTTATGTCTGATGGGTCTGTATGAAATCCCACGATCTGGCGGGATCAAGCAGTTGCACTACGGATTTGCACACCTTCAGAGTTTCAATCACAAGAAATCTCTATAGAGATGGTTCAGAAACCCTGAGACTGCAACAGCACGTTTTCCAGACGCATTGTATAGTTGACCGGTGCATGATTGGACAAAAACAGCGGAGGGTCGGTCAGGCTGCGGCCATTGGTGGGTATGGAATCTGCGCGGGTATTCTCTTTCAGGCAAAAAGGCGTGCCGACATGACAGAAATCGAACGGAATGGCGGAAGGCGGTACCGTTGTGATGATATCGTGATCGTTTTCAAACCGGTATATCCGGGCGTTTTTCAACGAATCCGCAAAAACGGAATCACCCGTTTTGGGAGCGCCGAATGTGTAAACCGCTCTGGCCGAAAATATGGAAGCGGCCAGAACGGCCAGAGCGCCTCCCAGACTGTGGCCTGTGACGTAGAGAGGAAAGTCGTTTCTGAGAAGAAATGGTTCTATCTTTTGCCAGAGGCCTAAAAAATCCATCTTGAAACCGCTGTGAACCGATCCTCCTCCAAGCCAGCCAGTCTGGATGGCTTTCAGGTTGGACAGCCAGCCTTCGAATCCGCTGGTGCCGCGAAACACCAGAACTGAAAATGGACGGGACGCGTTGCGTTGAGAAGCAACAATCGTGCCGTAATTGGTTCCACTGGAAAATGTCGCTATTTCCCGTAACCCCACATTTCGCAGAATTTCGGAACGTGTCGGTACCAAAGCCTCAGCGCCTGTTTCATCCGGATCCTGCCGGTAGATGAGCCGGGAGAGTTCGCAAAGCCACCATGCATTGATCAGGCTGCAATCCATCGCATCTGTTTCAAACGGTGGCGGGCATGGGACATCGAAATACCGGCTGGATATCCACGGCCGCAGCAAGGCGTCCCACGATGAGTCCAAAATACATCATTCCTGTCATTGAATAGTGATCCGGATGGAAGGTCTGTTCCGATACCGCACCCGCATCAGTTTCAGACCGATCTGGACGGCGTCGTTTTGTGGATATCGAAAGGTCACATCCTTGATTTTTTCCTTTTCGCCGTTGAAAAACGCCGCATCTGTTTTCTTTTTGATCTTCAGAGCGTCTTTGTGCGTAAAAAAATCGAAAATCCGGCGGCCTGTGACAACATGGGGTTTGGACAGGCGCAGATGCGTTGCGGCTAGTCTGTTTATATAGCAGATGGTGTAAGAGGTATCAATCAGAATGATTTTCTGATCGTTGTCATCCACAAAACTTTTGAATAGTTCATAAGCTGTATCGGATTGGCAGGGAGTGGCGCCTGCGTTCTGCGAACGGACTGCATACGCTTTTTGAAGAGATTCGTATTGAATTGTCAGTTTCTGATAGGCATCCCTGATCTCGTTCAATTCGTTCTGAATCTGGTGTATGTTTGAAAGGGCTTCCGCCAGACCACACTGCTGACAGTCTGCAACATTTTGATTATTTAAAGAAAATGGGGTTTCATTCGATGACATCGCAACTTCCTCCCCTGATGCGTTCCCACTTTGGCGCCTTCCGGCCATCGAAGAAATCACAGGCCCGGTAATACTGTATGTCTTCAAGCCATAACCGGGCATATGTCCGGTCTGTAATGAACCGTTTCAGTGCTGTCGATGGACGGGTCAGTAAATCCAGGACCGGGCCCATCAGCTCGGAGGGGTCCCGGAAGCACTCCCAGTCACATGACCGGCAATCCCGGCGGTTTTTTGACGTATCGGCCGGGAGCAACACCTCAAATCGTCCCAAATTTTCTCCGCCGCGGTAGCCGCAAGGGTAGGTATGGCCGTTTCTGGCGTCGATGAAGAAAAAATCGGTTCCTCCACGGCAAGGGTAGGGCAATGATTCATGCTGGGTGTAATGGCGGTAAAGTGCGAGCAGTGAGGTACGGGGGGTAAATATCCGGATACGGGAACGGTATTGCGGGATGGTGTTAAACAGCGCCTTGAACAGCAATGCTTTTTCCATCCGGCTGAAATTCACCACAGGAGCGGCGGCAGCGGCGGCATACACGGCCGACAGCCCGGAATCAGGTTCCGTCGGATGGAGACTCATAGGATAGCAGCAGTTGACCATGGTGAATCCCATGTCGCAGATTCGTTGATAGAATCGGTCAAATCCGGAACGATAGTGTTCATAGAAGGATTCCGGGCTGCGAAAGTCCTCGTGCTGGATTCCAGACAGATTTCGGTTGATCCCAAGATTGGCGGATGGATAAATGCCGCATTCATGAAAAATGGGCAGGGCTTTATAAATACCTGCGATTACACCGGGGAGCCCTCGCATCCGTTCATGCACTTGCGGAACAGCGGAGTCGATACTGATCCAGAAGTTGCGTATCCCTGAAGCAGCAAGCCTTTCGGCCATATGCGTTATTCTTCCGGTGAAGTTGCGGTCATCGCTTTCCCTGAAGATAAAGCCGTTGGTGCCGGTTCGAATGCAGGGAATGCCCGCCTGAGCGGCATGGTGGATCATTTTCAGCAAATCGTCGAAAAGAAGGAGCGGTTCGCCGCCCGTAAACGAAATGGCCTGGAAGCCTTTTTGAGCCGCCGCGTCGATTATCCGCCGGATATCCTTCATGGGAATACGGGAACGCGGAAAGGGTTCGCTGGTGCGCATGCCGCATTGGGGACATCTGGCGTTACAGGCGTCTGTGATCTGAATCACCAGTTGCCCTGGAACACTGCGTTGCCGCCAGGCGCTTTGAAGGGCGCGAAAAATCGGGAAGGAATTCATGCATTGACCGCCATGGCGACAGAAAGAGGCTCCACCGGCGCGTACATTTTCCATGTTTTCAGAAAGGCGTCTTCAAAAGAACGCTCTGCCATGTATTTCCGGGCGGCCAGTCCCATTTGTTTTCTTGTATCCGGATGATTCAGGAGATATTGAATTGTCTGAAACAGGCTGTCTGTATCGTTTCCTTTCACCACGATACCGGTAATGGAATCAAGCAGGTTTTCCTGAGGCCCGCCTTGATCCGTAACGATAACGGGTAGTCCGGATGCTTGCGCTTCCAGCACCACATTGCCGAACGTGTCTGTGGTGCTGGGAAAGACAAAGATGTCCGCCGACGCATACGCCGACGCCAGCGTTTCTCCGGAAAGGCAGCCGGTAAAGATTATGGGTGTTCCTTTCAGTTCTGCGGTCATTTCCTTCAGATATGGTCCGTCTCCGACGACAATCAGGTGAATATCGGATCGCTTCCTCAGGAGCTGTTTAAATGCTTCAGACAATATGTGCAGATTTTTTTCCTTGGATACGCGTCCCACATACAACAGCTTGATACCGGAATCTGCAATGCCGTAGTGCAATTTCCAGAAGCCGTTCCGGCGCGACGGATGGAAAAGCGAAATGTCGATGCCGCGCTGCATCAGTCTGATTTTTTCTTTTGAAATTCCTTTTTCGACCAGTTCGTCTCCCGTACTTCGAGACGGTACATACACCGTGTCCATCTGATTATAATACCACAGAATATATTTCCAGGTCAGGTCCTCGACGGCGCTGTCACCGGTCAGATATCTGGCGTATTGCGGCAGGGATGTATGGTATGTCCCCTCTATCGGCAGCTTCAGAATCCGGGCGATAGCAAGGGCCGCCAGTCCGATGGGGCCGGGTGTGGCGGAGTGAAGGTGAGTGAAGCCCTGCTCGTAACAGTACGCCAGCATTTCCAAAATTGGTGGATAGAATATTTTCTGTTCCGGATATTCAGGCAATTCATGCATGCCTACAGGCTTGAAGTTTTTGACGCCGTTGCTGTCCGGACGATCTTCGGAATCGCAGGTGACGATGGTCAGATCTTTTTGAATTTTTAGAGCCAGTTCCACCTGCTGGTGCAGGGTTCTGGCCACACCGTTGACTTCGTAGAAGGTGTCCGTGAAATGGGCGACGCGGATGTGAGAATCGCTTTCTATATTGCTTGGCGATGTATGGTCGCAGAATCGCGTACGGACTTCCTGAATCAGCGCTCTGTCTCGCGTAAAATGTGAAAATGATACAAAATATGGCGCCAGTAACGTATAAAGTCCTCCTGCGGATCCGATGGTGTGAAAGATGTCGAACACATTGGCGCCGGACAGATGTCCGAACAGATGGCTGGCGAAACCGTTGGCGACGTTGCTGGATATCTGATTGACAAACCGGAACCACTTCTGTTCCGCTGCATCAAAAGGAGCTTCCTGGGCTGAATCTGTTTGCAGCATATCCGGATTGTCATGAATCAGGTTTCGGGTTTCCCGCCGGATCATTTCCACAAGATTTCGAGGAAGTTCTGTTTCCGGCCGGGAAGGTTTCCGGTAGTTCCAGTAAAAATAGATACGGGAAATGATGCCAGGAGCATTTTCTGTGCGATGGCGCAGGGAATGATCCAGAAACCGCATCAGGATATCCCGTTCGGTGTAGCGCTCCAGTTTGAATTTACTGCGATAAAACTGATAGGCGATTCCGTACAGGTTGTGCGCCAGCGTCAATGGCGACGAGGGATGGCTGATTACGCGGGATGCGCCTTCAGATAACGCCTGTAGCACAGACATCCTATCCGGTGGGCTGAAAATCTCCGTATGGGTTCGACCGATATTCAGTCCGCTGTGGTCATCCGAACCACCGGTCAGATATTTTTTCCATGAATCGGCGCTGTACAGTTCGATGTCGTGTAAATTCGCCAGTTGGTCCATTGTCTGCGGGGTGAGATGGGAAATCGCCGTCTGAAGACAGTGGCTTTGAAGTGCATCCCTTGCCCCATTGATTTCAAAACTCGAGAAAAGCAGCAGGAGCTTTTCAAAATGTGAAAGACTCAACCGGTCATTGATGCTGTACAGCGGATGAGCTACTACGTGAAAAATATCTTCTTTTCGAAGATATGCCGCCAGATCGAAGATATTTTCCCGTGCCTTCTGGATATCCTCGTGTTGCTTTTCCGAGATGTCATAACCCAGTATATGGATCTTACACCGGTCTTCAGGAAAATAGGTGGTGACTTCCTCGCTGATGAAAGTTCCGGGTAAATGGGCGATCTCTAAAGCTCCTGAAATAGTGTTGTGATCCGTGATGGTCACCATATCCATGCCCTTTTCCCGGGCGATTTCATAAATCTGTAATGGTTCTGTGAAGCTTTCAGGACATCCGATCTTCTGAAGCACCCACTGAGAAGCGCGTTTTGAAAATCTGGAGTGAACGTGAAGATCCATCTTTACGACAGGCGACTGCGCCGGGCTGCTGTGCATATTGTCAATCCTTCCAGTTGCAGGTTCATCTACAAAAGGTGTACCGCCGCGTAAAACAGTTTGCGGAGAGCACCTGATGTGTCTCAAGCGTTTTCCAATATATAAAGGAACGTTGTGTGAAATACGTTACAGAACGATTAGGCTTTTGTTAAACATGATGCCCTCGTATAAAGCGGATTTTCGGGGTGGCTTCATAAAAATATTCATGAATTCAAAATATGAGACAATCTTGTAAGTGCGCTAAGGCTAAAATAACAGATATGAAATAAAATACGAAAATATACGATTTATGGACATGTCCAAATTATTGTGAACAATTAAAAATTTATTTCATAATTGTAATTTTTTGCATCAATAAATAACATTTTTGTTTTATACTCGTGAGTATCCGTTTTTGACATACCCTTTCAACTCTGGCGAGAGTAATCCATAATATTCATGAAATCAGTTTATTATCACTTTATGCTTCTTCTGCTATTT
>DAIEFO010000117.1 GCA_027325475.1 Desulfobacteraceae bacterium
AGGAAGCGCTAAAAGAAGTTCGGGACAGAATGACCGGTATCATGCAGGGGAAGGTCATGCTGGTGGGGTTTTACAGCCGTGGGCCGGTGGGTGCTCCGGTATCCAACCCCGCGATCGAGATCACGAGTTCCGCCTATGTCACCCACAGCGCGGAGCTGTTGTACCGAAATGCCTTTGCGTCTTTTGATGCGGAGGTCAGCCGCGCCGGATATTTTTATACCAATATCCACAGCGAAGGGCGGAATCGCCCTGAAGACCTTCCGAAAGCGCGGGTATTCATGGATCGGGGTTATCAGACCACCTACAGTTTCAATTGCACATATGCGGGCAACACGCTGCTGCTCAAAAAAGGCAATCATCGCTTTTCGGTGGACAGGGCCGTCTATGAAAACCGTGGAAATGAGCTTTCCGAGCATATGTTCATTACCGGCATTGCAGGGCCGAAAGGCCGGATTACATGGTGCGCGGGTGCGGCTCCCAGCGGATGTGGCAAGACCACCACAGCTATGGCGGGGTCGCATTTTGTGGGAGACGATCTGGCTCAGATGTGGATCGATAACAAAGGCGCTGTTCGCTCCATCAGTCCGGAGTGCGGCATTTTCGGCATTCTGGAAGACGTGAATCGGGAAGGGGACCCCCATCTGATGGACATTCTGCGAAAGCCCGGAACGGAGGTCATCTGGTCCAATGTTCTGGTGGATCCGCAAGGGGTGCCGCACTGGGCCGGAAATGGCGAAAAGACACCGCTGAGGGGCAGAAATTTTCAGGGTGACTGGGAATTGGGGAAAACCGGCGCCAACGGAAAACCGGTTCCCATTTCTCATTCCAATTCTCGCTGCACGCTTTCCTCGAAAGCCCTGGCCAATTATTCAGATCAGACGGAAAATCCGCAGGGTGTCGAAACCCGGATTATTACCTACAGCGGCAGAGACAGCAATACCATGCCGCCGGTATGGGAGGCCAGAAACGCCGATGAGGGAGTTGTAATTGGCGCCTGTATTGTGTCGAAAGCCACTGCCACCGAGGTCGGAGCCAGTGGCGTCAAACGTGCGCCCTGGGCCAATGCGCCCTTTATTCCCGGCGCTATCGGGGATTATATGGATGCGCAGTTCCGTTTTTTTGGAAACCCCCGCATCGCTGAAAACAAGAGACCTGTGATCGCGGGGCTGAATTATTTTCTGACCGATGAGGCCCGGGGCGGTTCCGGAAAAGAGCTTCTGGGTGAAAAGCGGGATGTCAGCGTCTGGCTGGCCTGGCTGGAAAAGCGCGTTCACCAGGAAGCGGGGGCCATCGAAACGCCGATAGGATTTATCCCCAGATATCCTGACCTGAAAGAGTTGTTCACGGAAGTTATCGGGAAAGACTATCCGGAGGAGCTGTATGTCCGGCAGTTTTCCCTGTATGTGTTCCACATTGTCTCCAGAATTGATTTGCAGATAGACGCATATGCCAAAGAAGTGAATGTTCCCCGGAAGCTGTTCGATATTTTGCAGCGGCAGCGGCAGGAACTGACAGCACTTGAAAAAACTTTCGGTCCGGTGATACTGCCAAAGCAACTGGAGGCAATCCCTGCTAAACGCTGAGCCTCCTATTTCTTCGCAATCCGCTCCTCCGGATTCCACCCTGAAGATTATTTTCAGCGGTCGCATGCTGACGACCTTCCTGATGGGGTTTTCCTGCGGGCTTCCGCTGCTCTTGACTATTTCCGTGCTTCAAGCCTGGATGAAAGCCGAAAATATCGATCTGTCGGTGATCGGCATGATGTCGCTGGTCGGCATTCCCTATACGATCAAATTTTTGTGGGCGCCGTTTTTGGACCGTATGACGTTGCCTTTTCTGGGAAGGCGGCGGGGATGGCTGCTTGCCGCCCAGATATGCCTTATGCTCAGCATATCGTCGCTGGGGCTGACGGACCCCAGAAATCATCCGGGATTGCTGGCTTTTGTGGCTTTTCTCGTGACGTTTTTCAGCGCCAGCCAGGATATCGTGGTGGATGCCTACCGCCGTGAAGCGTTGAGTGATGCGGAACTGGGCCTGGGGTCGTCCCTGTATGTGAACGGATACCGGATCGGCATGCTGCTGGCGTCCGGCGGCGGTTTGATCCTATCGGATCATATCCCGTTTTCATCAGTTTATCTGGTTATGGCGGCCTGCATGATTCCGGGTGTATTGACGACCCTGCTGTCGGCAGAGCCTGAAAATCCGTTCGGCGTCCCTAAAACGCTCACAGAAGCTGTGCTGGAGCCTCTGCGGGAATATTTTTCCCGTCAGGACGCCTGGTGGATCCTGGCGTTTATCCTCTGCTATAAAATCGGCGATAACATGGCCAATGCCATGAGCATGCCGTTTTATCTGGATGTCGGGTTTTCGAGAACCGAAATTGGCGCCGTCGTCAAGTTGTTTGGTTTCTGGGCTACTGTCGCCGGAGGGCTGATGGGCGGCATCTGGATGATCCGTATCGGTATCGGCAAAAGTCTCTGGCTGTTCGGCATATTGCAGGCGATTTCCACGGCGGGATTTATATTGTTGTCCGTTCTCGGCGCAAATGTTGTGGCGTTATCGGCGGTCATCGCTTTTGAAAATTTTACCAGCGGCATGAGTACATCGGCGTTTGCCGCCTTTATGGCCAGCATTACCCACAAACGTTTCACAGCTACCCAATATGCGCTTTTAACCAGTCTGATGGGTATTCCGCGGGTGGTTGCCTCGGCGCCTACCGGATTTCTGGCAAAAATGATGGGCTGGAACTGGTTCTTTGCCTCCTGCGCTCTGGCTGCCGTACCCGGTTTGTTGCTGCTGTTGCGCTTCAGCGGATGGGAGGTTTTCAGCGCCCAACCGGAACGGCGTTGACATTTCCCGAATATAATGCAGCTATGGAGATTTCATCCATGACGTTGCCTCAACATGAATGCAGACGCTGCGGCGTCTGCTGCAAAAAAGGCGGACCATCACTGCATGCGGAAGACCGTGAGCTGGTTGAAACCGGTGTGATCGAGGCCAGATATCTGTACACCCTGCGCAAGGGAGAGCCGGTGCACGATCCGGTGCGGGGGTTTGTTTTTCCGCTGGATTCCGAGTTGATTAAAATTAAAGGGAAATCTCCGTCCTGGACCTGTGTTTTTTTTGATGAGGCTGAAAACCGCTGCCAAATTTACCTTTCACGCCCCCTGGAATGTCGCGTTCTCAAATGCTGGGACATTCGGGAGATTGTCGCCGTGTATTCACGGAACCGACTGATTCGCCAGGAGCTGCTGTCGGACAATGCCGACTATGAATCTCTGGTTGAAATTCATGAACAAAAATGCAGCATTTCCAGATACCGTCAACTCCTGGGCTTTCTGCGGAAAACGCCGGAAGACGCCGCAGCCCGCCAGGAAATTCAGGACATGCTGGCATTCGATCATCATCTCCGGGAACTGATGGTGGAGAAGATGCGCGTCCACCCGGATCTGTTGGAGTTCTTGTTCGGAAGGCCGCTTCAAGCCAGTAACACTTCAGAAGATTATCCAGGGCGTATTCCCGGCGGTCTGTTTGCAACGGAAAGCCGGGGTGGGTAAGCCGTCCGGATCGGTTGCCGTGCAATTCACCGATTTGGATGTTGATTTATGCCTGCCTTTTATGCTAGGAAACAACCGAAACAATTTGCCATGAACAGGTGACGGGAAAAAACGATCATGACAGGTTCAGCCGATCTTCTGAGAGATAAAGTGGTGCTGGTGGTGGATGACGAACCCGATGTCCTCGATACGGTCGAGGAGGTTCTGGAGACCTGTCAGATCACTAAAGCCGGCGATTTTGAGACCGCCCGGCAATACCTGATGAGCTACAGCTACGATATCGTTATTCTGGATATCATGGGCGTCAATGGTTTCGAGCTGCTGCAGATTTCCGTGAAACGCGGTTTCCCCACGGTCATGCTGACAGCCTACGCATTGACGCCGGAAGCCCTTGAAAAATCCATCCGTCTGGGCGCCGTCAGCTTTCTGCCCAAAGAAAAAATGGGAGAACTCGATGAATTCCTGGCCGATGTGGTTCTGGGCGGCAACCGGCCGGTCTGGGATAAACTCTTCGTCAAACTGGGTCGGCTTTTCAGCAGCCGCTTCGGCCCGGACTGGAAAGAGCGTAACCGGTTTTTCAGAGAATTCGAGGCGTCCATGCGCGCCGCGCGTCCGCCTGAAAACCATCCGTCGTGACGCATGATCTCCACGTTCTTTTTAAGAGCGCAACACCCCTTAACCCTTAACATTCTATCAGGAGGCAAACAATGTTCAAAAAGATGTCACTCGCGCTGGCGACCATACTGACTGTTTGTGGAATGCTGGCCTCACCGTGTTTAGCGACGTACAAGGTAGGGGCGCTTTTTTCCGTTACAGGACCCTATTCTTTTCTGGGAGATCCGGAGAAAAAGACAGCCGAAATGATTGCCGATCAGGTGAATCAGGCGGGTGGCATCAATGGGCAGAAAATCGAACTGATTGTCTATGACGATGAAGGCGATGCCACCAAATGCAATCTTCTGGCCAAAAAGCTGATTCAGCAGGACAAGGTGCTGGCGGTCATCGGCCCATCTGTCAGCGGGCTTTCTCTGGCGATTATCCCCATCTTCGAACAATCCGAGACGCCTCTGATTTCCTGCGCCGCCAGTTACAAGATCGTTTCGGACGATCAAAACGGCGGCAAACCCTATCCCTGGGTTTTTAAAACCGCTCAGTCGGACAGCCTTGCGGTGGAAGCGATCTATACCCACATGCAGAAACACGGCATCAAAAAGATCGCCATCATGGGAGATTCCTCCGGATATGGCGCCAGTGGACGCGAAGAACTGACCCGGATTGCCCCTAAATTCGGGATCACCATCGTGGCCGACGAAAAATACGACCCCAAAGATACCGACATGACCGCTCAGTTGACCAAGATCAAAGGGTTGAACCCTCAGGCGATTGTGAACTGGTCGGTAGGCCCCACCCAGGTGACGGTCATGAGAAACCGGCGTGATCTGGGGATGGACAAGATTCCCTTCTATCAGAGTCATGGTTTTGGAAACAAGAAAAACATCGAGCTGGCGGCAGGCGCGGCGGAAGGCGTTTATTGCCCGTTAGGCGCCTGCAACATTCCGGATCTGCTGCCCGCCGGCAATCTGCAGAAAGCCGTCACCACGCAGTATGAAAAAGACTACGCCGCCAAATACAAAGAGCCGCTGAGCTCTTTCGGTGGCCATTCCTGGGACGCCATGCACATTCTCATCAATGCACTGAAGACCGCAGGGCCGGATAAGACTAAAATCCGGGCGGCTATCGAAAATACGAAAGGGTTTGTAGGGCAGCACGGTATTTTCACCTTTTCTCCGGACGATCATAACGGGTTGACCAAAGACGCCTTCATGATGGTGACGGTGCATAACGGCACCTGGGCGCTGGCTGATTGATATCAATGAACATGGCATCCCTTGCCGGTCAACTGCTGCAATATATCGTTACCGGTGTAACCATCGGCAGCATATATGCAATGGTGGCGATAGGCTTCAACATCATTTACAACGTTACCGAAATCATCAACCTGGCCCAGGGGGAGTTTGTCATGCTGGGCGGGTTGGTGATGGTGTCGCTCCATATGCTGTGGAAACTGCCGCTGGTCGTTGCGTTTCCCGTGACGGTGGTCATTGTGACGGGTATCGGGCTGTTGATGAACTACGCGGCCATTCGCCCCATCCGTCGTCCGACCGTACTGACACTGATTATCGCCACCATTGCGGTTTCCATGATTATCAAGGGAGCGGCCATGCTGGTCTGGGGAACAGATTCGTTTGACCTGACAGCCTTTTCGGGCCGCACGCCCATCCTGATCGCTGGCGCGGCCATTCAGCCTCAATATTTCTGGGTCATCGGGTTTCTGGTGGTAATCGTTGTCGGCCTGACATTCTTTTTTGATAAAACCATCGTTGGTAAAGCCATGAGCGCTTGCTCAGAAAACGCCGACGCCGCGCAGTTGGTGGGTATTGACGTCCGGTGGATGGTGTTGCTCTCGTTTGCGCTTTCCGCCGCCATTGGCGCTATTGCCGGCATTACGATGACGCCTATCGCCCTGATGGATTATGATCGAGGCGCCATGCTCGCTATCAAGGGGTTTGGCGCGGCGGTGCTGGGGGGGCTTGGCAGTTTTCCCGGCGCGATTGTTGGCGGTCTGATCATAGGGTTGATCGAGTCTCTGGGCGCGGGGTTTCTGTGGTCTGGATACAAAGACGCCTATGCGCTGGCGGCGCTTCTGATCGTTCTCTTCATTCGGCCCAGCGGCATCATGGGAAACCGGGATGTCATCCGGTTTAAAAGGTTCTGACATGCTGCGGTTTTCAAAGGTGCCCATTGTTGCTTTGGCCGGATTTCTTCTGATATTTCCGCTGGTATGCGCCAGTATTTCAGCGCTTCATGGATATATCAGTCTCATGGTGTTCGCCGGTATTTACTGCCTGATTACCATTGGGTTGAGTCTTCTGATGGGGTATGCCGGTCAGATTTCGCTGGGACACGCCGCTTTTTTTGGCATCGGCGCGTATGTATCCGGTATCGCCACCGTCCGTTTCGGTGTGAATCCGTGGCTCTGTATGGCTGGTGGGATGCTGGTTGCTGCAATTGTCGCGGCGTTGATTGGCGCACCGTCCTTTCGATTAAAAGGCCACTATCTGGCCATGGCCACGCTGGCGTTTGGCCTGATCGTCAATATCGTGTTCCGTGAAGAATCCTCGTGGACGGGCGGACCGGATGGGCTTAGCCGTATTCCGGGGCTGCGCCTGTCGGGGTTTATGTTCAATTCCACCACCCGTTTTTATTACCTGGTGTGGGGGATC